>PARB01000063.1 GCA_002709505.1 Paracoccaceae bacterium
GAAGGGCATCAGCGTCAGGTGGATATAGACCGCGTGGCCGCGCGGCAGCTCGTTGCCGAGCTGGCGAATCGCCTCGAAGAACGGAAGCGCCTCGATGTCGCCGACCGTGCCGCCGATCTCGCACAGCACGAAGTCGTAGTCCTCGTTGCCGTCGAGGACGAACGCCTTGATCGCATCGGTGACGTGCGGAATCACCTGGACCGTACCGCCCAGATAGTCGCCGCGCCGCTCCTTGGCGATGATGTTCTGATAGATTCGGCCGGTGGTGATGTTGTCGCGCTTGTTTGCCGGACGGCCGGTAAAGCGCTCGTAATGGCCGAGATCGAGGTCCGTCTCCGCACCGTCGTCGGTAACGAAGCACTCGCCGTGCTGATACGGACTCATCGTGCCCGGATCCACGTTGAGATAGGGATCGAGTTTTCTGAGACGAACCCGATAGCCACGGGCCTGAAGGAGAGCACCGAGAGCCGCAGACGCAAGCCCCTTGCCCAGTGAGGACACCACGCCGCCGGTGATGAAGATGTATCGCGCCATGGACAAATACCATATCGCCGCGAGCGCTGATTCGAACGCCCGTCGGTATTTAACACACAAGAAAATGCCCCGCGAGTTCGTCGCGGGGCATGCGAAGGGGCGAAAAGGTGCCGCGCCGCCCTATTGAGCGGGCGGGACCTGCGGGCCGTCGGGCACCGGAGCGGGCCTGATCTGGTCCAGAATGCCGTTGCCGCCGGAGCCCTCGCCGCCGTCGCCGGCAGGCGCGGTCGGCGCGCCGGGCACGGCATCGAGGATCGAGGCCGGGCGCTCGCCGTTCTTGGCGATGATCGCGAGGCTGAGCGACGTGGCGAAGAACACCACGGCAAGCGCAGCCGTGGCGCGCGTCAGGATGTTGGCGCTGCCGCGAGCCGAGGTCATTCCGCCGCCGCCGCCGCCCATGCCGAGCGCGCCGCCTTCGGAGCGCTGCAGAAGAACGACGAGGACGAGCGCGAGCACGACCATCAGGTGAATGACGATGATAACGGTTTCCATCGAGGACCAGTCTTTGAGAACGGATTTGAGCCGGGTTCTACACCAAGGCGCGCCGGGTTTCCACCCTTGATGGCGATCGGCGCGCCGGGAAGTGAAAACCTTACCCGGCGGCGGCGACAATCGGCAGGAAATCGTCGGCTTTCAGGCTGGCGCCGCCGACGAGCGCGCCATCGACATCGGCGATCCCCAGCAGCTCGGGCGCATTGGCCGCCTTCACCGATCCGCCGTAAAGAAGACGAACCGCTGCAAAGCTATCGCCGAACCGGTCAATGAGCTCGCGACGCATGAAGGCGTGCATCTCGGCGACATCCTCCGCGGTCGGCGTCAGGCCGGTCCCGATCGCCCAGACCGGTTCATAGGCAACGACGAGCGTCTCCGGCGTGGCGCCGTCCGGCACCGACTGCGCGAGCTGGCGACCGACGACGGCGAGCGCCTCCCCGGCCTTGCGCTCGGCTTCGGTCTCGCCAACGCAGACGATGGCCGTCAGCCCCGCGCGCCAGGCGGCCCGCGCCTTGGCGTTGACCGTCGCGTCGTCCTCGCCGTGGTCGGCGCGGCGTTCCGAATGGCCGACGATGACGTAGGATGCGCCGGCATCCTTCAGCATTTCCGCCGAAATGTCGCCGGTATGGGCACCGCTTGCCGCAACATGGCAGTCCTGTCCGCCGATCTGCACGCCGCTGCCGAAGACCTTCGTGACCGCCGCCGAGATCATCGTCGCCGGGGGACAGATCGCCACCTCAACGGATCCCGTGCCGGCGCGCACGTCGTCGGCGATGCGGATCAGTTCGTCCAGCGCGGCGCCGAGACCGTTCATCTTCCAGTTGCCGGCAACGAGCGGTTTTGAAACGTTCGACATTCGGGACCCCGTCTTCATTCTGGTAGGCCGGCGACTTTCCCCGGCATTTCCGTCGGCGCGCGACCGGCCATTCACGACCGGTGCTAACAGAATTCCGCAATTGATCAAGATGGTGGCGTGTCCGGTTGCGCCGCCTTGCCCGCCGCCGCCGTCGTCTCTATGATCCGCCCGCTCCGGATGCGGCCTTGTGACCGCACTCTTAATTGTTCGCCCTAGAACCGACGGATTCCGCAATGCTCGATACTCTGCGCGCTGGCGCAAAGTCCTGGATTTCAAAACTCCTGATTGGCCTGCTCGTGATCAGCTTCGCGATCTGGGGCATATCGGGCGATTTGCTCAACGTCGGGGGCGATCGCGTGGCAACGGTCGGCGATCAGAAAGTCTCCATCGAGGCCTTCGACACGGCCTACCGCCGCGAACTCGACCGGATCGGCCGCAGCATCGGCCGCCCGCTTTCGACGATCGAAGGCGCATCGCTCGGGATTCCCGGACAGGTGCTTGGCCGGCTCATCGCGGAAGCGGCGCTGAACCAGACCGCCGAAGATCTCAATCTCGGCGTCACGGATGAAGAGCTGGTTCGGCTGATCCAGTCGGCCCCGGCCTTCCAGGCGCCGGGCGGCGGGTTCGACCGCAACCGCCTCGTCCAGATCCTCCAGGCCAACGGCCTGACCGAGGACCAGTTCGTCGAGGAGCGCCGCGCGCTGGAGGAGCGGCTGCAGATCGCCGAGGCGATCAGCGGCGGGCTGACCACGCCGCAGCCGATGCTCGAAGCCTTCAACCAGCACGCCAAGGAAGAGCGCAGCGCCCAATACATCGTGCTCGACCAGACGGCGGCCGGCGAGATCGCACCGCCGAGCGACGAGGAACTGACCACCTATTTCGAGGACAATCTCGCCGCCTTCCGCGCGCCGGAGTACCGCAAGATCGCCGTCCTGCAGCTGACACCCGACCGCCTCGCGCGCCCGGGCGAGGTCAGCGAGGACGACGTAAAGCGCGAGTATGAGGCTGCTGGCGACCGCTTCGGCGAGGTCGAGGAACGCCGCATCCTGCAGCTGACGCTCGCGTCCGATGAGGATGCGGACGCGGTGCGTCAGGCGCTCGCCGAGGGCAAGAGCTTCGAGGACATCGTCGCTGAGCGCGGCACGACCATCGAGGCGATCGATCTCGGCTCGATGAAACGCGCCGACCTGATCGACCCCGCAATCGCCGAAGCCGCCTTCGCACTCGAAGAAGGCCAGGTCTCCGACATTGTCGACGGCCGCTTCTCGCCGGTGGTGCTGAAGATCGCGGAGATCACGCCCGCGCGAAAGACCCCTTACGAGGAGGTCGCCGACACGCTGCGCCAGGAAATCGCGCTGCGGCTGGCCGAGCGCGAGGTTCTGGACCTGCACGACGAGATTGAGGATGCCCGCGCCGGCGGCGCCACGCTGACCGAGGTCGCCGAGCGGTTCTCCCTGACCCTCGACACGCCTCCGGCCTTCGACACCGCCGGCAAGGCGATGGACGGAACCACGGTCGACCTTCCCGATACCGCCGACCTCATTTCCGAGACGTTCGAGAGCGATGTCGGCATCGAGACCGACCCGCTGCAGCTCGGGCGCACCGGGTTCGTCTGGTTCGAGGTGACAGACGTGGTCCCGGCCCGGGACCGCACGCTGGACGAGGTCCGCGAGGATGTCGTCGCCGCCTGGACGGCTGAGCAGCGCTCGGAGCGCCTCGACACGTTGGCCGGCGAGATCCTGTCCGAGGTCGAGGACGGCAAGACGCTCGACGTCGTTGCGCAAGAGCGCGGACTGGACGTCGGAACGGCGGACGGCTTGCGCCGGAATGCGGAAACCGACGTCTTCTCCACGGCTGCCATCGAGGGCGTCTTCTCTGGCCCCGTCGGCACGACGGGAATGGCGACGCGTGACAGTGACGGCGCCCGGATCGTGTTCAAGGTCGAGGCGGTCAATTCGCCGGCGTTCTTCCGTGAGGACGGCGAGATCGCGGCCCTCGACGACCGCCTCGGCGAAGCGCTGCAGAACTCGGTGCTTGGCGAATACGTCAGCGAACGCCAGGCGACCCTCGGCGTCAGCGTGAACCAGGCGAACATCAACCTTGTGATCGGTCAGGGCGGCGGCTAGGCCGCCCGGCCCGCGCACGGGACGACGGCCGGCGGATAGGACGATCTTCCGGCCCTCGCCCCGATGACGGGCGACTTTGAAAGGACGAGCCAGTGAGCAATCTGAAGAGCCTGATTGCGAAGGCAGCCGACGGCACGCCACTCTCGCGCGATGAGGCCCGCGAGGCGTTCGACATCATCATGTCGGGCGCAGCGACCCCGTCCCAGATCGGCGGCTTCCTGATGGCCCTCAGGGTTCGGGGCGAAAGCATCGACGAGATCGCCGGCGCCGTCGCCACCATGCGGGCGAAAATGCTGCCCGTTGACGCGCCGGCAAACGCCGTGGACGTGGTCGGCACCGGCGGCGACGCGTCGGGTAGCTACAACATCTCCACCTGTTCCGCCTTCGTGGTCGCCGGCTGCGGCGTTCCGGTCGCCAAACACGGCAACCGGTCGCTGTCGTCGAAATCCGGCGCCGCCGATGTCCTGATGGCGCTCGGGATCAACATCGACATCAAGCCCGAGCAGATCAGCCGCTGCATCCATGATGTGGGCCTCGGCTTCATGTTCGCCCCCAACCATCATTCCGCGATGAAGCACGTCGGACCGGCCCGTGCCGAGCTCGGCACGCGCACGATCTTCAACCTGCTCGGCCCGCTGTCCAATCCGGCGGGCGTCAAACGGCAGATGGTCGGCGTCTTCGCCAAGCGCTGGGTCGAGCCGATCGCCCATGTGCTGGCATCGCTTGGCTCCGAGGCCGCCTGGGTGGTGCACGGCTCCGACGGGCTGGACGAGATCACCACCACCGGCCCGACCAGCGTCTCGGCGCTGGAGGACGGCAAGGTCCGCAGTTTCGAGATCTCGCCGCAGGACGTCGGCCTGCCGCTGTCCCGTCCGGAAGACCTGAAAGGCGGTGAGGCGAAGGAAAACGCCGAAGCGCTGAAAGCCGTTCTGGAAGGCGCCAGGAACGCCTATCGCGATACGGTGTTGATGAATGCCGGCGCGACCCTTCTGGTCGCCGGACACGCGTCCTCGCTTGGCGAGGGCGTGGCGCAGGCCGCCCAGTCGATCGACAGCGGCGCGGCGCTGGAGCGGTTGAACCACCTGGTCCGGCTCTCCAACGAGGGACATGGCAATGGCTGATATTCTGGCCCGCATCGAGGTCTACAAGCGCGAGGAAATCGCGGCCGCCAAGGCAAAGATCCCGCAGGCGGAGATCGAGCGTCGCGCGGCCGCCGCCCCTGCCCCGCGCGGGTTTTTCAAGGCGCTTCAGGCCCGCCGGGCGACGGGCGACTTTGGCCTGATCGCCGAAATCAAGAAGGCGAGCCCCTCCAAGGGACTGATCCGCGCCGATTTCGATCCGCCGGCGCTTGCCCGCGCCTATGAAGAGGGCGGCGCCGCCTGCCTGTCCGTCTTGACCGACGGTCCGTCGTTTCAGGGCGCGCCGGAGTATCTTGGCGCCGCGCGCGACGCCTGCGGCCTGCCGGTGTTGCGCAAGGACTTCCTCTACGATCCCTATCAGGTCTTCGAGGCGCGGGCCTGGGGGGCGGATTGCATCCTGATCATCATGGCGGCGCTGGACGACGAGACGGCAGCAACCCTCGAGGCGACCGCTTTCGACCTTGGCATGGACGTGTTGCTTGAGGTTCACGACGCAGACGAGTTGCAGCGCGCGCTTCGGCTCGCCTCGCCCATGGTCGGGATCAACAACCGCAACCTGAAGACCTTCGAGACACGGCTGGAAACCAGCGAGGAACTGGCGCCGCTGATCCCCTCCGACCGGCTGATTATCGGCGAATCGGGCCTGTTCACCCCGGCCGACCTGTCGCGCATGTCATCCTGCGGGATCTCCACCTTCCTGATCGGCGAAAGCCTGATGCGGCAGGCCGATGTCGCGGCGGCAACGCGTGCATTGCTCTCGCCGACGCCGGCCATTGCCCACTGAACCGGCCTGACGCCCGGCAGAGCAGGACGTACCATGACAACCACCGATGCAAGACTGACGCATCTGGACGAGACCGGCGCCGCAAATATGGTCGACGTCTCCGCCAAGGACGTCACCACGCGCGAGGCAACAGCCGAGGGCTATGTCCGGATGAAACCGGAAACGCTGGAGATGATCCTCTCCGGTAACGCCAAGAAGGGCGACGTGCTCGCAACGGCGCGGATCGCCGGCATCATGGCGGCAAAGCGCACCCATGAACTCATCCCGCTGTGCCATCCCCTCGCCCTGTCCAAGGTGGCCGTCGACATCGAGGCCGACGCTGGCCTGCCGGGACTGAAGGTCACCGCATTCGCCAAGCTTGCCGGCCAGACCGGCGTCGAGATGGAGGCGCTGACCGCCTGCTCGCTTGCCTGCCTGACGATCTACGACATGGCCAAGGCCGTCGACCGCGGCATGGTGATCGAGGGGGTGCGCGTTCTGTCCAAGTCGGGCGGAAAATCGGGCGACTGGACCGCGGCATGACACTGATTTCCGTCGACGAGGCACTTGCCCGGCTGCTCGACGGCGTGACGCCGCTCGAGGCCGAGACGGTCCCTCTGGACGACGCGAACGGCCGCACCCTGGCCGCCGACATTCGAGCCAACCGCACGCAGCCGCCGTTTTCCGCATCCGCCATGGACGGCTATGCGGTGCGCGCCGCCGACATTGCCAGCGTGCCCGCCCGGCTGCGGGTGATCGGCGAAGCGCCGGCCGGCCACGGCTTTTCCGGTGCGGTGGGGCCCGGCGAGGCCGTGCGGATCTTTACCGGCGCGCCACTTCCCCGGGGCGCGGATACGATCCTCATTCAGGAAAACGCCGAACGCTCCGCAGACGGCGGTGAGATCACGGCGCTGGAAACCGCCGAACACGGCCGATACGTCCGGCCGGCCGGGCTCGACTTCCTTCAGGGGGACACACTCCTTGCGGCCGGGCAGACGCTCGGGTTCGCGGATCTCGCGCTGGCAGCGGCCATGAACCACGCGACGCTTCCGGTCCACCGCCGTCCGCGCGTCGCCATCCTTGCGACCGGCGACGAACTGGTCCCGCCCGGCCGCGATCCCGGCCCCGACCAGATCATCGCCTCCAACCACATCGGCGTCGGGGCGCTCGTCGAGGATCATGGCGGGACCGCGATCCAGCTCGGCATCGCCGAGGATCGAGCCGATGCCCTGGCGCGAAAGATCGCAGCAGCCCGGGACGCAAGGGCCGATGTTCTCGTGACCCTCGGCGGTGCCTCCGTCGGCGATCACGATCTCGTCCAGGATGCCCTGGGACAGGCCGGCATGGACCTCGCCTTCTGGCGGATCGCGATGCGCCCCGGCAAGCCGCTGATGGCGGGACGGATCGGCGACATGCAGGTGCTCGGCCTTCCCGGCAACCCGGTGTCGAGCCTCGTCTGTTCGCTGCTGTTCCTCAAGCCGCTGCTCGCCGCCCTGAGCGGCCGCCCGCGGATCGAGCGGCTGTCCGAGCAGCTTCCGCTCGCCGCCGATGTCGGTGAAAACGACCGGCGCGAGGACTATCTCCGGGCCAGCCTGGAGATCGGCGAGGACGGCACCGAACGCGCCCGGCCGTTCGAACGGCAGGATTCTTCCATGCTCGCCACCCTCGCCCGCGCCGACGTGCTGATCGTGCGCCCGCCGCACGGGCCGGCGCTGCCCGCCGGCACCCCCGTTCCGGTCATTCGCATCTGAAAACACCGACGCGGTTGTGGAACAAGCCGGGAACGGCTAGACTATGTTCATGATTTGTCCGTAGTCTGAGTCGAATGGCATTGGGGATCCTGTCGGATGTTGACGCGCAAGCAGCACGAATTGCTCCTGTTTATCCATGAGCGGCTCAAGGAAACCGGTGTCCCGCCCTCCTTCGACGAAATGAAGGATGCGCTCGACCTGCGCTCCAAGTCCGGCATCCACCGCCTGATCACCGCTCTTGAGGAGCGCGGCTTCATCCGCCGCCTGCCCAATCGCGCCCGTGCGCTCGAGATCGTGAAGCTGCCGGAATCGGTGGCTCCCGGTCTCGCCGCGCCCCGTTCGCAAGGCTTCTCGCCCTCCGTGATCGAAGGCTCGCGTGGCAAGACGCCATCGGCCGCGCCCCAGCCGGTCGTCTCCGACACCGACAGTGTCTCGATCCCGGTCATGGGCCGCATCGCCGCCGGTGTGCCGATCGAGGCGATCCAGTCCCACAGCCACACGATCTCCATGCCCGCCGACCTTCTCGGGTCGGGTGAGCACTATGCGCTCGAGGTGCGCGGCGATTCCATGATCGATGCCGGCATTCTGGACGGCGACACCGTCGTCATTCGCAAGTCGGACAGCGCCGACAGCGGCGACATCGTCGTGGCGCTGATTGACGACGAGGAAGCCACGCTGAAGCGGCTGCGCAAGAAGGGCGAGTCCATCGCGCTGGAAGCGGCAAACCCGGCCTATGAGACCCGCATCTTCGGCCCGGGCCGCGTCCGCGTCCAGGGCAAGCTGATCTCGCTCTTCCGCCGCTACTGAACGGGCCCGAGCGGACGCTTGCGCGGTTGATGGATCGGCCTCTGCCGTGCTCGGGTCCCGGCGCTGTTTGCCGGAATGCTGTCTAGTGGAACGCTGTCTGAAAGCCTGACGGGCGGTTCGGTGTCCAGGGACGAATGGCCGTGTAGCTTGGCCGCAGCGTGACGCGCGGCGGCGCGCCGTGCCTTGGGTCGAGGTACAACGCGAGCGCGCCTGTTCGCGCCAGAAGTCTCGCGTCGAAGACATAGGGCGCGGCGCATGAGACCGGAGCCGTCAGCGGTGTCACGATCATGTCCACGCGGCCGCAGTCCTGCTCAAGGGCCGAAGGGTCGGACACCAGCGAGACCGTGAGCGCCGGGATCGTCGGCGCGCCGACGGTGGAGTCACGGGTTGCGGGCGGTGCTTGCGCGCGGTTCCCGCCCGTCGCGGGATATGCCTCGACGATGCAGGCCTGTTCGTCACAGGACATCCGCCGTCTCGAGAGGTGGCGATTCGGTCGTTCTTTCGCAGAAACGCCTTCGGCGCGCAGCCAGACATCGGCCAGAAAACTCGCCGGGCGCGGCGTGACCATCAGCTTTCCCTCGGCGGTGCGCAGGGCGATTGCCTTCCCGGTTTCGGAAATGTACATGTCCGGAGGGTGATGGAGTGTCAGGGAAAGCCCGGCAAGCGTGAGCGGCACCAGCGAAAACCGCCGATAGCCGGCGGGTGCGAGGCACAGGACACCCCCACACGCAACCACCAGGAGAATCGCGGTGAGCGGGAGCGCGCCGATCACGCCCTCGTCCGGCGTTGCCTCCTGCGCCCAGCTCGAAACGCCCGCCACCTGTTCCAGCGCCAGCCCCATCACCGACAACGGCAGCACCTCCAGCCCGAAGGGCAGGAGCGCGAGCGCCAGAACGGCCATCGGCATGACAAGCACGCTCACCAGCGGCATGGCGATGAGATTGATCAGCGGCCCGAGCGGTGCGATCCGGTGGAAATGATAGGCCCCGATGGCGCCCGTCGCGGCCCCCGCGATCAGCGACGTCATCAGGATCGCGCCGAGCCAGAGCCCGGCCCTGGACACAGCCGACAGGATGAGGCCGTTTGCGGCGGCCTCGCGCGGATCGGTCCGCCGTCTGCGTCGGGTGAGCTCCTCATAGGCCGCAATCAGCGCGACCACCGCGGCGAAAGACATCTGGAATCCCGGATCGAGAAGCGCTTCCGGCGTGGCCAGCAGGATCAGGAACGCCGCAAGGGCGGCGTTTCTCAGCGTCAGCGCGCGTCGTCCAAGCAGCCGCCCCGCCAGCACCAGCGCGATCATCACATAGGCCCGCTGGGTTGCGATCGACCCGCCCGAGATCGCGAGATAGAAGGTGGCGGCTGCAAGCGCCCCGCCCGCCGCCCAGAGATCGATCGGCTGTTCCTGCGACAGCCGCGCGGACACCGCCAGGACGGCGCGCACCGCAAAGAACACCGCCCCGGAGAACAGGGCCATATGCAACCCCGAGATTGCGAGGATATGGGCAAGTCCCGCCGTGCGGAGCGCCTCGGTCACTTCGGGCGGGATGCCTGACCGGTCTCCCACGATCAGGGCAACGGCCAGCCCTCCGGCAACACCGCTCCCGAGCACCTGAAGAATGCGCTCGGCGATGGCACGGCGCAGCCCGTCGACGGCCGACATGGCCTTTAGGTCCCAGGGCGCGACGCCGAGATCCGCCGGCTCGGGGTCTCCGAAGGCAAAGCCGCTCGCCCCCACGCCGTCGAAAAAGGCGCGAAACGAATAGTCGTATCCCCCGGGCATGACCGCAGTGGCCGGCGGCATTAGCCGGGCCCTCAGCCGGACTGCGCTTCCGGTTGCAGGCAGGCTGTCGGACCCGCCGCGAAGGCTCACCCGGACGCGCTTCGGCCGGTCCGCCTCGCGCAGCGGCGCGGCCGAGACGACACGAAGGGTCAACCGTGTCCGCCCTCCGGTGCGCACCTCCGCCGCCTCGACAAACCCGGTCAGAGTGACGCTGCGCGCCCTCTCCAGAACCGGCGCACTGACAATCGCGGTTCGAAAGCTCGCAGCCGTGACACCCGACAGGACCAGCGCAAGGGCCAGCAGCCCGGCCGCGCCGCGACCGCTGCGATGCGCCCTGGCGAACAGGACCGCGAACATCACGGTGGTGGCAAGAAGCGCCAGCAGGGACGGCTCGCGCGGCAACTGGAAATACAAGGCAATGCCGAAGACGAAGGCGAGACAGGCCCAGACCAGACCGCGCCCGCGGTCGAGGTCGGCCTGCAGCGCCGCCGCAAAGGCCGCCCGCCGCGTCGTCTCGGACGGGCGTTTGCCGGAAGCGGCGGGAAACCGCGCAAGAAGGAAATCGGCGAGAAGCGACGACGGCCGCGGTTGCCCCCGGGCGGGATCGCGGTTGCGAACAGGGGCACCGTCCCGGCCGGCGCCCGGGACGGAAGCGCTGTCGCCCCGTCCTCGATCCGCCCCCCTGCCGGAACCCGCCTGTCGCCCGGTCGGCATTGCCCTGCCCCTTTCAACGCCCTGGGACCGCGGCGTCCGGCCGATCCGGTCGCGCGGTTTTCAGGCTTTGGCGCGCGGGAACGCTATGCTAAATGATCGCCAACCCTGCGCCGACATATGAAGGTGCAATGCAACCCAGGTTCGCGCAAGACGGGAATCCTCGCTGCCGGTCGCCGGCAGCCGTAGGCAAAGCCGTCATTTTCGTCGAGCGAACACGTCAAACAAACACAAGGCAATTGTCATGAGCGCCCCCGTGGTCACGCGTTTCGCCCCCTCGCCCACCGGATTCCTGCATATCGGCGGCGCCAGAACGGCCCTCTTCAACTGGCTCTACGCGAAGCGGTTCGGCGGCAAGATGCTGCTGCGTATCGAGGACACCGACCGCAGCCGCAGCACGCAGGACGCGGTCGACGCCATTCTTGACGGCCTGACCTGGCTGGGGCTCGACTGGGACGGCGAGCCGATCTCGCAATATGCGCGCGCGGGCTGCCATCAGGAGGTCGCCAAGGCCCTGATCGATGCGGGTCAGGCCTACTATTGCTATGCAACGCCCGAGGAACTGGCGGAAATGCGCGAGACCGCGCGCGCCGCAGGCCGTCCGCCGCGCTACGACGGACGCTGGCGCGACCGCGATCCTTCCGAGGCCCCGTCCGGCGTGAAGCCCGCTGTCCGCCTCAAGGCCCCGCTCGACGGCGAGACCGTGATCGACGACAAGGTGCAAGGCCGCGTGGTCTTCGCCAACAAGGAGCTCGACGATCTCGTTCTGCTGCGCTCCGACGGCTCGCCTACCTATATGCTCGCCGTGGTGGTGGACGATCACGACATGGGCGTGACCCATATCGTGCGCGGTGACGATCACCTGACCAATGCGGCCCGCCAGACGCTGATCTACAAGGCGATGGGCTGGGATGTGCCGACGATGGCGCATATTCCGCTGATCCACGGCCCGGACGGCGCGAAACTCTCCAAGCGCCACGGCGCACTCGGCGCGGAAGCCTATCGCGCGATGGGCTATCTGCCGGCGGCGATGCGCAACTATCTCGCCCGCCTTGGCTGGAGCCATGGCGATGAGGAGATCTTCCCGACCGAACAGCTCATCCAGTGGTTCGATCTCGATGCGATCGGCAAGTCGGCCTCGCGCTTCGACATGCAAAAGCTGCAGAATCTCAACGGCCACTACATGCGCGCCCAGTCGACAGACGAACTGATGCGCGATTTCGCAGCCTTCCTTCCCCATGCAGAGGGTGGCGCCCCCGTCGCCGAATGGCTGTCCGACAAGACCCACGACAAGATGTTCCGCGACGCCCTTCCGGGCCTCAAGGAACGCGCCAAGACCCTGGTCGAACTGCTGGAAAGCGCGGAGTATCTGTGGGCGACCCGCCCGCTGGCGCTGGACGAAAAGGCTGAAAAGCTGCTGGCCGCCGACGGCGCGCGCGACGCGCTCAAGGGCCTCCACGAAAAGCTGTCCGCGCTCGACGTCTGGTCGGCCGAAACCACGGAGGCCGCGGTGCGCGCCTACGCGGAAGAAGCGGACCTCAAGCTCGGCAAGGCCGCCCAGCCGCTGCGCGCGGCCCTGACCGGAAAGGGAACGTCGCCCGGGATCTTTGACGTGCTTGACGTTCTGGGACGCGAAGAATCGCTTGCCCGCATCAAGGATCAGGCCGTGTCGTAACACGACGTTCCGCGATTGGCGCAACAGGTGCCGCAAGGGAAAGGTGAACGGTGCGTCACTATATGACCAAAGCGGTAGGGGTGTGCGCTTGCGAGGATCATGCAAATGGGATACCCAACAATCGACTTTTCCTCCCGCCAGCATGGCCGGCCGGTCTTCCGCCTCTCACGGGACGCGGCCATGCATCCACGGCGCCATATTTACCAGGGGGTAGCCTGAATGACTGACACCAATGCCAAGCTGACGATTGGCGACAAGTCGTGGGACCTGAAGGTCCGCCAGGGATCCGTCGGTCCCGACGTTGTCGACATCGCGTCCCTGTACAGCCAGACCGGGTGCTTCACCTACGATCCGGGTTTCACCTCCACCGCGTCTTGCGAATCCGGCATCACCTACATCGATGGCGATGAAGGTACGCTTCTCTACCGGGGCTACCCGATCGAGCAGCTGGCCGAGCACGGCGACTTCCTGGAGAGCTGCTATCTTCTGCTTTACGGCGAACTGCCGACCAAGGCGCAGAAGGACGACTTCGTCAATCGCGTGACCTATCACACGATGATTCACGAGCAGATGAGCCGCTTCTTCACCGGCTTCCGCCGCGACGCCCATCCGATGGCGATCATGGTCGGCACCGTCGGCGCGCTTTCCGCCTTCTATCATGACAGCACCGACATCTCCGATCCGCACCAGCGGATGGTGGCCTCGCTTCGCATGATCGCGAAGATGCCGACGATCGCGGCAATGGCCTACAAGTACCACGTCGGCCAGCCCTTCGTGTATCCGCGCAACGATCTCGACTATGCGGCGAACTTCCTGCACATGTGCTTCGCCGTGCCTTGCGAGGAATACAAGGTGAACCCGGTGCTCGCCCGCGCGATGGACCGGATCTTCATCCTGCATGCCGACCACGAGCAGAACGCCTCCACCTCCACGGTGCGCCTGGCGGGCTCCTCGGGCGCCAACCCGTTTGCCTGTATCGCAGCCGGCATCGCCTGCCTCTGGGGCCCCGCCCATGGCGGCGCCAATGAAGCCGCGCTCAACATGCTGGCCGAGATCGGCACGGTCGACCGGATCCCGGAGTATATCGCCCGCGCCAAGGACAAGAACGATCCGTTCCGTCTGATGGGCTTCGGTCACCGGGTCTACAAGAACTACGATCCGCGCGCCCGCATCATGCAGAAGACGACGCATGAGGTTCTGGCCGAGCTCGGCATGCGCGACGATCCGCTTCTGGACGTTGCCATGGAGCTGGAGCGCATCGCGCTGAGCGACGAATATTTCGTCGAGAAGAAGCTCTATCCGAACATCGACTTCTACTCCGGCATCACGCTGCGTGCGCTCGGCTTCCCGACCACCATGTTCACGGTGCTCTTCGCACTGGCGCGCACGGTCGGCTGGATCGCCCAGTGGAAGGAAATGGTCGAGGATCCCTCGCAGAAAATCGGTCGTCCGCGCCAGCTCTACACCGGCGCCGCACCGCGCGACTATCTGCCGATCCCGCAGCGTCGCTGACGCGTCTCCGTCGGTCTCGACGGACCACCAGCTGCTGAAACCGAAAACGGCGCCTCACGGCGCCGTTTTTGTTTGATCCGGGATGATCCGTCAGCCGCGCGCGGCAACCTCAAGGACAATACGCGCCGCCTCGCCGGCCTGGCTCTTGTCCTCTCCGAGCTGCATTTCCGCATCCAGCCGGCGGAAGGCCTCCACTTGAGCGGTTCTTTGCGGTGTGTCCCGAAGGAGCGGCTCGACCGTGGCGGCAAGCGCCTCCGGCGATGCCTCGTCGTCGAGGAATTCCGGCACGACGTTCTGCCCGAGAATGATGTTCGGCAACACCATCGAGGTGACCGTGGCGATCGGCAGGAAGCGGTTGAGATCCTTGATCCGGCGATAGAACCAGTCAAGGCGATAGGCAACCGCCATCGGCACGCCGGAAATCGCAAGTTCCAGGGTCACCGTTCCCGACGCGGCAAGTGCCGCATGCGCGCTGCGGAAAGCTGCAAACTTCTCGGTTTCCCCGCTGACGATCTCGGGCTGCACCGCCCAGCCCGCCGTCTCCTCCGCGATCCGCTCGCGAAGATGCGGCACGGCCGGCAGCACGACCTTCAGGTCGGGAATTGCCGCCTTCAGCAGAGCAGTGGCCGCACCGAAATCCGCCAGCAGGCGACTGATCTCGCTGCGGCGGCTGCCCGGAAGCACCAGAAGCACCGGCGCCACGTCGCCTGCGAGATCCCCCCGCTCCCCGGGCCCGGGCCGCAGACGCTCGGCGCGCTCGATCAGCGGATGTCCGACATAGGTTGTCGCAGGACCACCCAGCTTCTTGTGTACCTCCGGCTCGAACGGCAGGATCGCAAGCAGGTGATCGACATAGGCGGACATGCGCCGCGCGCGGCCCGGCCGCCAGGCCCAGACCGACGGCGAGACATAGTCGACAATCGGAATATGAGGCGCCCGCTTGCGCACCCGCTTGGCAACGCTGTGGGTGAAGTCGGGGCTGTCGATGATCACGACAACATCAGGATCGGTCTCAAGGATATGGTCGACGGTCTGATAGACACGCTTGACGATCAGCGGCAGGCGCGGAAGCACGGCGGACAGTCCCATGACCGCGATATCGCTGATCGGAAACAGGGACGAAACGCCCTGCGCCGCCATGCGCTCGCCGCCCACGCCCAGAAACCGGATGGCATCCGGCGCCTGCGCCTGCGCCTTCAGCGCCTCGATCAGGCCCGCGCCGAGCTGGTCGCCGGATTCCTCGCCGACCACCAGATAGACCGAAAGCGGCGCATCAGCCCCTGCGTTCATCGCGACACCTCGCCAGCCTGATCCCTCCGCGCGAGAGGCTCGATCCCCCAGAGCGATATCGACAGCGCTTTCGCAAGCGCCTCGGTTTCCGCTCGCTCCGCGATCAGCACGCGCCCGGCCTCGATACCGATGCCGGAAAGACCGGCCTTCGCCGCGGCCCGGACCGTTTCAGGACCGATTGTCGGAAGATCCACCCGCATATCCTGACCGGGCTTGGCGCATTTCACGAGAACGCCGCCCTTGCCCTTCACACGGCCGCCGTCACGCACGGAACGGCACCGCTTCA
>PARB01000064.1 GCA_002709505.1 Paracoccaceae bacterium
AGAAGACCGGCCCCGAAGCGGCGTCCAATCTCGCCCAGCAAGCGCATCGCAAGCAGCGAGTTGCCTCCGCCCAGGAAAAAGTCGGCATCCGCCGGCAAACCCGCATCCCCCAGCGCGGCGCGGAAGCGCGCGAGGATCCAGCCTTGCGTCGACCCGCCCTCCGGGTCCGCGTCGGAGATCGCCTGTGTGGCGGCATCCGCGGCCTCGCGCGCCTGCTTTGCGGCAAGGGCGCGCAAGGACCGCCGGTCGATCTTGTTGGCGGTCGTCAACGGAATGCGGTCGAGAACCAGCAGGCGCTGCGGCACCGCCACGGCCGGCAGATACCGGGCGATGTGGGCGCGAAACGCTTTCGGATCGAACGCCTCGGGATCGCGCGGGACAACCGCCATCAGCAGATGGTCGGCGAAGGGCTCGGTCCCGGGGAGGAAGGCGGCGGCATCGGCAAGGCCGGAATGACGGCGGGCGACGACCTCCACATCGCCGAGTTCAAGCCGCTGCGAGCGGATCTTCACCATCTCGTCCTGACGGCCGCTGACATGGATGGTGCCGTCAGCCAAAAGCATCGCCCGGTCGCCGGTGACATAAAGCCGGCTTCCGGCCTCCCCGTAGGGATCCGGCACGAAGCGCTCCGCCGTCCGCTCCGGCGCGCCGACATAGCCTTCCGCCAGACAGAATCCGCCGAAACAGAGTTCGCCATAGGCCCCGAAGGGAAGCGGCCGGCGGCGCCGGTCGAGGATCCGGCAATAGGTGTTGGGCGCGGCAACGCCGACGCTGACGCGACGGTCGGGATCGCGCAAATCGCCGTAGGTGCAGGAGATCGTGCACTCCGTCGGACCATAGATATTCACGAGCCGGCAGGAAGGCGCGACCGCCGCACGCCAGGCGTCGACCGCATCGGGGCGCGCGGCCTCGCCGCTGAAGATGACCGTATGAACACGCCGCAAGGCGGCCCGCGCCTCGTTCGTGTCGAGGCCGGCGGCAATGAAATGGAACCAGGCCGTCGGCAGGTCGAGGATGGTCACGCCCTGCTCGCGGATGCGGTCGAAGAAGCGGGCCGGAGATCCCATCATGGCGTCGTCGCGAATGACCAGCGCCGCGCCATGGGTCCAGGCATAGACGACCTCCTCGATGTAGGCGTCGAAGCTTGGCGAGGCGAACTGCAGGACCCGGTCCTCCGGCCGGATATCGCTGACGAATTCGGCGAGCAGCGAATGGTTGCGCGCCGCCCGATGGGCCACGGCGACCCCCTTCGGCACGCCCGTCGAGCCGGAGGTGAAATAGATCCAGGCAATCGCGTCCGGATCGGCAAGGCTCGGGCCTGACAGCGGCCGTGCCTGGCGTTCAAGTGTCTCGGTGTCGAGGGCAAGCACAGAACCGTCGGCCGGCCAGGATGCGCCATCGGCCGCGACGATCAGCCGTGGCTCCGCCACCCCGGCGATCTGGCGGATCAGCGCCTCGGGCGCTGCCGGGTCGATCGGTACGAAGGCCGCGCCGCGACGCCAGATTGCAAGCATTGCGACAACGCAAACGATCGACGGCCCGGACAGAACCGCGACACGGTCGCCGGGGCCGACGCCATGCGCACGCATCAAGGCCTCCGCACCCCCGACAAGGGTCAGGACCTCACCGGCGGATAGCGTCCGGTCGCCGGAGACAAGACCCGGCGCATCCGCCCGGCCGGAAAGGTCCGCCTCGATGCCATGCGAGACGGTCAGAAACGGCGGCTGCGGCCGGACAGCCCCGGCACCGGCGGCAAAGACACGCCCCGCCTCGCCATCGAGCAGGACGGGGCAATCCGCCAGCGCAAGCTCCGGCGAGTGGCACATCCAGTCGAGAACACGGCGCAACCGCCTGAGAAACAGGCGCAGCTCCGCCGCCGGAACCGCGGCCTCGCCAACGAGCCGGAGCGCGCCTTGCGCATCCTCCATCAGCGTCACGGAAAGCGGAAACTTGACGAAGGGCGACGGACGGTGGCTGGCGGCAACCAGTCCTGCGTCGGACAGGTCCGGATCCTGCTCGTGGCTGAAGGTCGCAACGGCGGCCACATCCATGCCACGCTCGGCAAAGGCCGTGGCGAGCCGGGCAATGCCCGCGCGCGCGGCATCGATCCCGGCAGCCAGGGCCGGACCGGTCCCTGCAAGGTTTGCCGCGACCGTGGCATCCTCGTCGATGCGCAGCGGCAGCACCGCCGTCTGCGTCATCAGGCCGACCGTCTCGAAGTCGCTCGCCTCGCGGCGCGCGCTGACAAAAGCACCGACCAGGCTGCGGTCGCGGTCGCCGAGCCGGCAGAGAAGCGTCGCGAAAGCCAGAAGCCCGATGCGAAAAAGCGTCGTGGTCTGCGCCCGCGCAAAGGCGACAATCCGCGCCCGGTCGTCTGCCGCAAGCGGCAGCGTCTCGACGACCAGCCGCCCGTCGGGCCTGTCGCAGAAGGGAGCCGGCGCCTGCTCCATGCCGCTTTCAAACCCCGCATAGCAGCCATCTGCGCCAAAGGCCGCCCCGTGCCCGGCCTCGTCGGCCTCCGCGTCGCGAGAGGCAGTCTGCCTGCGCGCGATCCAGGCCCGGAAGGCGGGTGGCGCGGACGCATCTGCCGCATCGCCTGCCGCAAGCCGGCGGGTGAATTGACGGGCAAGGACGGCGAGCGACCAGCCGTCGCAAATCGCATGATGAAGCACGAGAACGAGCACGCTGCGACCGTCGGGTGCCGCGACAAGCCGGGCGCGGAACAAGGGACCGGTGTCCAGATCGAACGGATCGGCCATCAGCGTTGCAGCGGCGACATCCGGGTCACAGCTCCCGTCGTCGTCAAGCGCAAGCGCGGCAAGCGCCTCCTCGACCCGGCGCGGATCGGCCGGCGCGATCCGGAGTGCGCCGGCGCTTTCGCGCATCGTCAGCGCCAGCGCATCGCAGGACGCCAGGACGGCGCGTACGGCACCGGCCACCTGTTCGCGCCCAAGCGCGGCGTCGAAGCTGAACAGAAAGGCTTCATTATAGCGCGGATGACCCTGCGATCGCTGCTCGGCGAACCAGATGCCGACCTGTTCCGGCAGGGCGGGTAACTGGCTCCCCTCCTCTGCGCTCTCGAATACGGTCGTCTCCGACCGGCCTGCCGCACCGATCCGCTCAGCGAGAAAACACAGGCGGTCATCGGCAAACAGTTCACCGAGTTCGAGCCGAACGCCGAACATCCGCGCGATGCCGCCCAGCAGGCGCATGGCATCGAGCGAGGTTGCGCCAGTGGCAAAAAACCGGTCCTCCGGCCCGCGCGGAGCAAGACCGGCGATCTCCTGCCAAAGCTGACCGACGCGGGCTTCAGCGTCGGTCAGGGGGCGCGTTCCCGACCAGTCGGGAAGCGGCCAGGCGGCAATCGCGGCCCGGTCGATCTTGCCATGGGCATTGAGCGGCAGGCCCGGCGCGGTGGCATAGACATCGGGGCAGGCCGCGACCGGAAGCTTCTCCCGCAAGGCACGCCGCAGCGCGGCTTCGGGCAAGGTCCAGGCGGTCTCCGCGAGCCAGGCGACAAGCCGGGGCCGGGCCTCAGCGCCACGGTCGACGACGCAGAGATCCGGCCGGCCGAGAAGTCCCGCAACCGCCTGTTCGATCTCTTCCACCGAAATGCGTTCGCCGCCGAACTTGGCATCGTTTTCCGCCCGACCGGAGAGGAAGATCCGCCCCGTCTCGGGGTCGATCCGGCCGAGATCGCCGGTGCGATAGACCCGCGCACCACCGGAAAAGGGGGGCCGGACGAACCGCTCCGCCGTCGCCTCCGGCCGGTCGAGATAGCCAATGGCAAGCCCCGTCCCGCCGACATGGATCTCGCCGGTCTCGCCCGGTCCGGCCAAACGGCCATCGGCCCGCACCACGTAAAATGCGGTATTCGCGATGGGAAAGCCGATGGCGCCATCCGGGACCGTGCCCTGCGTCAGCGGCTCGACGCTGCGCACGCTGGACGCCTCGGTGATGCCGAAGGCGTTCACAAGGGCGCAGGTCTCGGGCACCTCTGGCACCGCGCGCAGCACATCGCCCCCGACAATCAGCAGCCGCAAGCGGCACCGGTGGGTGAAATCCGCCCGCCGCAACATGCCGGCCCGCGCCGTCGCCAGAAAGGTGACCGCAACGCCCGTTCGCTCCAGCCAGCGGACAAAGGACGGACTGTCGGCAAGATCGGCGTCGTCAGCGACATGGATTTCCGCGCCGGCGAGAAGCGCCGACCAGACCTCCCAACGGCTGACGGCAAAGGCGGAGGACGCGGTCCATCCCGTTCGCGTTCCAGGCTCCAGCGCGAAGGCCTGCGCCGTCCAGGACGCTTCGTTGAGGATCCCGTCCTGGGCCGTGAGCACGCCCTTGGGGCGTCCGGTCGAGCCGGATGTGAAATAGACCACCGCCGGTATGTCGGGATCGTCTGAGATCCGTTGCTCGCCGTCCGCCGCCGGCAGGGCGAAGGGCTGGAGCGGGTGAACCGTCCCCGCCACCGGATCGGCGCCAGGATCGGTTGCAAGGGTGAGGCGGGGCCTTGCCTCCTCATGCAGCATCCGCAGCCGGTCGCGCGGATGGGCGGGATCGAGCGGCACGGGGACGGCACCGGCAAACAGGCAGCCGATCTGTGCGGCGACAAGCGCCGCCGACCGGCCGCCGACAACAGCGATCCGGTCTCCCGGAGCGATCCCCTTGTCGCGCAGATAGGCGGCCACGGCATGGCCGGCCCGGCGCAGATCGGCATAGGAGCGCGCGCCGCCGGCATCGACCAGCGCGATGCCGGCGCCATGCAACGCCAGGGCGGCATCGAGCGCGGCGGCCAGTGATCGGCGCTCCACGGCCTGAACCGGCCCGCACGCGGGATTGCCCGGCGAAACCTGCAAGCCGTCACGCATCCGCATGGGCCGGGCGCCTGCCGATACAGGCAATGCGGGAGGAATCTGGACGCAGCGGCCCGAAGCTCGGCGCCGCATCGGGATCGGTTCGCAGCCCCTCCATGCAGGCGATATCGACGAAGCCGGCGGCCTCCAGAAGGTGCGTCAGGCGTTGTCGCGAGTAGATCCGCAGCCGCGTTGCAAAGACGCGCGGCGCCGCATCCGGCCCTTCCACCGTCACGACCTGATCAAGCGTGCCGGTTTCCCGGTCCAGCTCCCAGTCCAGCCGGTTCCGCTCGCGGACCGTGATCGACGGGCCGAGAGGATAGGCCTTGTCGGCCGGCCAGGAGCGCGCGGCCGCCCCTGCGTGGATCGTCTCCAGGATGAGCCATCCGCCGGGCCGCAGCGACCGCCGGAAGGCCCTGAGAGCCGTGAGGTCCTCGGCCGGATCATCGAAAAACCCGAAGGCGGTATAGAGGCTCGCCACCGCATCGAAGCTTTCGTCGGGAAAGGGGGGGCGCCGGATGTCGCCCTGCACGAGGGACGGTTCGGGGAGGCCGCTGCGACGGGCGGCTTTCAGCATGTCCCCGGAGAAGTCGAGGCCGGTCGCCTCCAGACCGCAGGCGAGAAACTGGCGCAGATGCCGCCCCTGTCCGCAGCCGGCATCGAGCAGTCTTGCGCCGGCGCCAATCTCAAGCAGCTCCAGGATGTCCCCGACCTGGGTCCTGTCGAGACTTTCGGAGAATTCGCTCGCATAGAGATCGAGATAGGCGTCGCCGAAGGCCGTTTTCCAGGCCTCGCCCCGCGCTTCGGCACCGTTCGGCCCCTCACTGGATCGCGCGTCGCCCGAACCCGCCATCGGCGCCTCCTTCATTCGGCATACTCCTGCAACACATACGTGCATTTCAACGAAAGCCAACGTGACCCCGCACTGCCGCCAGGCTCAGACAAGCCTCAGGATTTCTTCAAGAAATAACAATTAGTACTTGTTACGATACAAATATTCTCGCTTGACGTGCATATGTTGAGTACGTAATCTTACGTTGTTGTTGGCATGAGTCAACAACTTATAGACGCAATGAAGGAGTCCAACGATGAGCCACGAATATGAGGTCGAAATCGACGAAGTGACCCTCAGCGAGGCCGAAACCCTCGTGCGGATGCAGGACGGCGATGCCGGCAACGACGAAGACAGCCAGATCGCCGAAAAGTGGTGATCGACCCTGTTGACGCGCGCGCCTGACGGTCGCGCGTCGACACCCCGGCCGGAAGCGCGCCCGGTCGGGATTTACCGCCACTGCACTGCTGGACAGCAAGCTTCACGGTTTCCGGCCGACCGGCCCTGCGACCGCAAGCCGGCAACACAGTTTTGACGACGGGAGCTCCTGCGTGATCATCACCTCCCTCGGCCATTCTTCCTTTCTCGTCGAAACCGACGGCGCGACGCTTGCCTTCGATCCCTGGCTGACGCCCCGCCTCGACCGCTTCTGGCGCCGCAACCTTGTCAGCGAACGACCTGCCTCCCTTCCGCACATCGACGTGCTCGTCATCAGCCACCACCATTGCGATCACCTCCATGTGGACTCGCTCGCGGCCATCAACCGCGATGCGATCGTCATTCATCCCGACGCGGAGAAACTGCCGGTCCACAGCGGCGCGGGCATGGGCTACAAGGCGATCCCCTGGATCCTGCGCGAGCTGGGCTTTGAGCGGCTCGTCGCCGTCAAGCCGCTCCAGGAGGTGGGTTTCCGCGATCTGACGATCACCGCCCTGCCCTCCAAGGTGATGTTTCCGGAGTTCCTGTATCTGCTGGAAGCGCAGGGGACCCGCGCGATTTTCGGCGGCGATGCCATCCTGCATCCAAAGACCGAGGCCTTCTTTCGCGACCGGCGGCCGTCGATCGACGTCGCCTTCATCCCGAGCCATTCCACGTCCCCCGCCGCGCCGCTGCTGGAACGCAAGCAGGCCGCCGACTACGGACTGTTCGAAAGACGCTGCCGCGACGCCTTCGACACCTACACCGATCTCTTCGGCGCGGAGCTTACCGTGCCCTCGTCCTTCGGCTGGCGGGTCGACGGCATCGATGCTGCGGATCGCTTCGCCTGGGTCAACCGCAAGATCTTTCCCTTCACGCCCCTTCAGGCGCATGAGGCGCTGCAGGAGCGCGGCAACCGCAGCCACCTGCCCGGCCCGGGCGATCGCTTCGTGCTCTCCGCCGGGCGCCCTGTCGAGATCCAGCCGGCCGGACACCACCGGCCGGACGAGGTGGCCGAAAGCTATGCGGACCTGGAACTCGACCCCGATGCCGCCATTCCGCAGTTCCGGCCGGGATCCTATGGCGAAGCCGCCTTCGAAGGCGACCCGGACGATCTCGTCCGCGCGGTGCTGGCCCGCCTCGTCGGCACCTATTACTGGAGCCGGCATTGCGCGAGCCCGCGCCCCGTCACCCTGCGGCTCAGCGACGGCAACGGGCTGGATGTCGACTACGCCCTCGACATCGCCGGCGGCTCATTCAGCGCGCGTCCCGCAAAGGGACCTCCGGCCGGCGGCTACAGCTGGCTCCATCCCTCAACGCTCAAAGGCCTTTTCGATGCAGAGATCCTGTTTCCGAACGCCTTCGGACTGTGGGTCTCGAACGACAATCTGCTGACCGAGATCTTTCACCATCCGTCCTTCTTCGTGACCCACCTGAGGCGCCGGCACGCCGCCGTGCCCCCGAGCATGTCACGCGATGAACCGGACAGTGCGCTGCCGGCAAAAAGGGAGATGTCCGCATGACGACCGCCACCATGACGCGAACGCCGCAAATGACGTCCGACGGCGAAACGGCCGAGGCCTTTCACGCGCTCGATGACACGGCCTTCTGGGAACAGGTCGAGGCGGTGCGCGCGGAGCTTGAAGCCGCGCCCAGTCCCGAAGAGGGCATGGCGCGCCTCGAGGCGGCGATCAACCACCCGATCTGGCAGGTGCGCGTCGTCGGTTGCGACATTGCCCATGCCTGGTCGCACTATCTGCCGGCGCGCGAGCTGCTTTGCGAGGCCACCCATGATGCGGTCGACGCGGTCGCCTTCCGTGCCATTCGCCACTGCGGCGCGCTGCGCGAACCGCGCGCCGTCTCGCATCTGGTGCGCATTTCCGGCTGGCCGAGCTATTTCACCCGCGAGGACTACAAGCGCAAGCCGGTCGGCATCGGCGCCTCGCTCACCAAACATGCCTTGACCACGATTTTCGACAGCACCGACCCGACGGAACTCAAGGCGCGCGAAAACGACTTTCTCGCCCCCTATCGCGCGCTTCTCGACCGCAAGCGGGCACGCGAGCCCGATCTTTCCACCATGGTTCACATCCCGGAAGGCCCGGCGGTGACCGGCGTCGATTCCGTCGAGGATTTCCCGTTCTTCTACAAAGACTTCCTGCCCCGGCGCGAGGTCCATGTCGACGCCTTCTACATCGACCGCGATCCGGTCTCAAATGCCGACTATGCCGTCTTTCTCGACTACGCCCGCGCCCATCCCGACAAGGTCGGTCACCCGGACGCGCCCCCCAACAAGGACTATACGCCGTCCCACTGGCGCGACCCGCGCTTCGCCGATCCCGCCCTGCCGGTCACCGGCGTCGACTGGTACGATGCCTGGGCCTATGCCGACTGGGCCGGCAAGGCTCTGCCCGACGAAACGCAATGGGAAAAGGCGACGCGCGGCCCCGACGGCCACGTCTATCCCTGGGGCGATACATTCGAGCCCGAAATGGCGAATTACGTCGAAACCTGTTTCGGCCGTCCGGTCGCGTCCATGGCCGACTGGGAAGACCTGCTGCGGACCTACAGCGACGAAACGCCCGCACGCACCGTCCAGCCGGCGAATGCCCGCAAAGGCTCCGAAAGCGTCTACGGCGTGCGCGGCCTGGCCGGCAACACCTGGGAATGGACCCGCACCAATTTCTACGACCACAAGGACATGGATCCCTTCTTCAAGGGGCGCCATCCGCGCGAGTTCATGAACCGGCCGGCGGCCTTCGCCGTCATTCGCGGCGGCTGCTTCACCTCCCGCCCGGAAATGCTGCGCGGCTACTACCGCGGCAAGGACCTGCTCACCGACCGGCACTGCGAGATCGGCTTTCGCTGCGTCTGGCAGCCGCCGAAGACCTCATGAGCCGCCTGGAGGAGCGCAGCGGCGGCGCCGGGGGCAATCAACGGCGACCGCTGGTGGTCGTCACAGGCCCGCTCGGCAGCGGCAAGACCTCGCTGCTGCGCGATGCCCTCGACCGGGCGGCCCCGGTCGATGTCGACATGGTGGTTGGCGACATCGGCGAGGAGAGTATCGATTCCGACCTCTTCGCCCGCGCCGGCTATATCAATGTGGGCATTTCCGGCGATTGCATGTGCTGCACCGGGCTTGAGGGCATGGTGGCAGCACTTGCCGACCTGTCGCGACCGGACCGTCCCTTTCGCGGCATCGTGGTCGAGGCGTCGGGTCTTGCCGAGACATCCGCACTGATCGGAGCGATCGCCGCCGACCCGCTGCTGTCGGCGCGTCTCGCCATTCGCAGGGTCCTGGCCTGCGCCGACCTCACCGCCTGGCGCGGCACGGGCATGCCGGAAGACATCCTTCACGACCAGATCCGAACGGCCGACACGCTTGCGCTCACCAAGACCGACCTAGCGGTCGGCACGGAGCGCGCCCGCTTCGAACGGCGGCTTGGCGATCTCAATCCCGCTGCCCGGATCGTGGCGCGCGACGATGCCGTCTGCGAGCTCTTCGCTCCGGGCTGGCAAGACCGCGAGGCCTCGCTTCCCGATCCCGGCACGGCGCCCCACGGGCATCGCCACACCGATATCGCCGCCTTTTCGCTGCGCCACGACGGGAACATCACATCGGC
The DNA here is from genome assembly GCA_002709505.1 of Paracoccaceae bacterium. Lineage (GTDB taxonomy): Bacteria > Pseudomonadota > Alphaproteobacteria > Rhizobiales > Stappiaceae > Stappia. Next base: position 9,726 of record PARB01000064.1, read on the forward strand.
GGTGATCGGTGAATGGCTCTTCGCCCTCTCCACCATCCTGGGGCAGGATCTCATCCGCCTGAAGGGGATCGCCGCCTGCCGCGACGCATCCGCTCCGGTCGCCTTTCACGTCGTCAACGGCGTGCTGTTTCCGCTCGAGCCGGTCACCGCAACGGACCGCCCGGCCGCGCCGCTGAGTGCCACCGTGATCGGACGCAATCTCGACCCGGACGCGCTGCGCGGTGCGCTCGATCTGGCGTTGTCGCGCCATTCGGACGCCGGCACCGGCCTGCCGAGCATTGATGCCCTGTCACTCGCGTGACCCCTTGCAAACCCGGACAAGAGCGCATGGCCGACACAAAAGACACCCGCCCCGCAACCGACCCGGCCGACGGCCTTTTGCACGACCTGCCGCTTGCGGACATCCAGGAGGATGTGAATTTTCCGATCTTCGCGCCCGACGGCCTTGCCGGCTGGGACATCACCTGGACCTTGCGCAGGGAGCAACCGCCGGGCGGACGCGGCGACGGCAGCAAACATCGCGCAAACTGGGGCACGGCCAATCCCTGTTCCCTGCGTTTTGAGGCAAGACGCGGCGCCACGACCTTCCGGCTCAAGCAGTTTCTCTACGACTGGGGTCCGGCGGCCGGCGACCTGCCGTGCCTGTGGGGCTCTGCGGCCACGTCCTTCGACCTCCCGGGCGGCTACGTCGGCTGGCACGGCCGCGATTTCCAGGGGCGAGAGGGCGGCTATGCGCGGCTTTCCCGCACCTCCTGCGAGCTGGCCGTGACAGAGGGCGAACTGGGCGCCGACGGCGCGGCCGACGTCTTCCGCTCCCTCGCCCGGCTCGACACCGCACGCGCCCGCGCCCTGCTGGCGACGCCCTACGCCAGGCTCAGCTATTGGGCCCGCCATGCTCCCGACCCGGTCAACGCGCCAATCGGCTTCCTGCGCTGGCGGCGCGACCGGCGCCCCCGGCGCACGACCTGGTTGACTGCTGACGAGGCCGACGGGCTCGACATCGGCGTGGACCTGCCGGCCGACACGGGCCTTGCGCTCGATAGCGTGATCGTCTTCGACTACCCGGCCCACCGGGAGTTCGAGTTCGTCTTCGACACAGGTCCCGACAAGGGCCACGAGCTGCGGGCGATCCTCTTCGACCGCCCCGACGCCTACGACCGCCTGCGGCCATGGACGGAGGAAAAACCCCCCTGCCGCACCGAGAGGCTGTCCGATGGCTCCCTTCTGTCCTTCGTGTCAGACACGCATGGCGCCTATACGGCGATCCGCGACCCGCAAGGCGCGGTTCCGCTCATGGTGCTCACCAGCGCCCGGACCGGCTGGGACCGGACATGGATTGAAGATCTCCTGCCCCGGATCGCGGTCCGCGGTCTCGACGCAAGCGCCACAGCGCCGGACAGCATGCCCGCGGGAGGGGGCGCGCGGTGAACGACAGCCCGACAAACACCACAGGCACGACAAACACCACAGGCACGACAGGCGCGACGGCGCTTGATCTTGCGGGGCTGACCCACGACGGGCGCAAGCCGGCCTTCGACGTGGTGGAATTCCTCAAGCGGCCGCTGGTTGCCCATCTCGCCACGTGGAAGCCGGAGACGGCCTGCGATTCCCCGCTGTGGTTCCATCATGACGGGCGCGATCTCTGGTTCATCAGCGCCAACCGGGGCGACACGTTTCCCGACAAGGTGAGACAGGCCCCCAATGCCGCCGTCGGCATCGTCGACTTCGACAAGCCCACTGGACGCTTCCTCCATCTCGGCTTTCGCGGCATCGCCCGGCCCCACCCCTGGGACGCCGACACCGCGATCGCGCTCCTGTCCAAATATCTCGGGTCCGATCGCGCCGGCTGGGATCCCCGTTTCGCCGATGCGCCGGAGTCCCGGACCAACGTCTTCGTGCGCTTCACCCCGCGCAGCTTTGTTGCGCGCGATCAGTCCTTCCAGGTTGGCGGCTGAGCCAGGGGCCCGCCCCGCGCTCGCCCCGCCGGGCCGTCTTCTGCCTTGCAGACATGCGACGGCGGCCACGGCGCGAATGCACAGGAGCGCTTCGGCTGGACACCGGCAACGCCGGGCGGATCGAGACGGAGAGCGCGTTCAGACCAAGTCCCGGGGTGCCGGATCCCGGCCGGCGGCTTTCAGTCGGGCGACCTCGGCTTCAAGGGCCGCGATCTGCGCATCGCGTGCCGCCAGCGCCGCTGCCACATCCGCGGCTTCGAACCGTTGCGGGATGTGCTGCGGGCAGTTCGCGTCCCAGGCGGAGACGGTGAACAGTATCACCTGCTCTGCACGCGCCTTGTAGCCGGGCGGCATCAGTTCCGCGACCAGCGCATCGTCCCCCTCGACGACCCGCGCCGTACCCCAGATCTTGATCCGGCGCCGGTTCGCATAATCGATCAGGAACAGATGAGCCTTGGGATTGTCCGCCAGATTACCCGTCGTGATGAACTGCCGGTTGCCCGCGAAGTCGACAAGACCGAGCGTCCGCGCGTCGATCGTTTTCAGGAAACCGGCCGGTCCCCCACGATGCTGGATGTAGGGCTGTCCGTCCGCATTCGCGGTCGCCAGGAACATACTGGTCTGCGCCTCGACAAACGTCTTGAGGTCGGGTGTGATCTCCGTCTGCCAGCCACCCGCCTGCTCCTGGTTGGCGTAGGCACGCCGTGACCCCTTGCGGGCCTGGATCGCCTTCACGGTGGGGGTGAAGGCGACATCACTGGAATAGGTCCTCTCCATCCGTGCCTCCTACAGACCGAGTTCGCTGAGCCCGGGGTGGTCGTCGGGGCGGCGCCCGGCGGGCCAGTGAAACTTGCGCTCCGCCTCGGCGATCGGCAGATCGTTGATGCTGGCGATGCGCCGCTGCATCAGCCCCTCGCCAGTGAATTCCCAATTCTCGTTGCCGTAGCTTCGAAACCATGCTCCGGCAATGTCGTGCCATTCATAGGCGAAGCGCACCGCAATCCGGTTGCCGGCAAAGGCCCAGACTTCCTTGATCAGGCGATAGTCGAGTTCACGCTGCCATTTGGCGGCGAGGAACGCCTCGATCGCCGGTCGGCCGGTCAGGAACTTGGACCGGTTCCGCCACTGGCTCTCTTGCGTATAGGCCAGCGCCACGCGTTCCGGATCGCGGCTGTTCCAGGCATCCTCGGCCAACCGCGCCTTTTGCGCGGCGGTCTCGGCGGTGAAGGGGGGAAGCGGTGGACGGGACATGAGGGATCTCCGGCATGGGGATTGGGGACGGGCCCGCCGCTCCGGCGAGCCCGTGCTGTCTTCAGGCGACAAGCGCCTCGGCCGCCGGAAAATCGACGACAGTCTGGGCCACTTCATTGGCGTAGTTGGTCAGCGTGTTCACCGCGACATGCAGGATAATCTCGACCACCTGCGCATCCGAGTAGCCGGCAAGCTTGACCGCTTTCACCTGCTCGTCGCTCACATGTCCCCGCGCCGTCACAACCTGCGCCGCGAAGCGCACCGCGGCATCCGCCTTGGGATCTGTCGAATGGCCGCGGCGGTTGGCTTCGATCTCGACCGGATCGAGCTTGGCCATGTTGGCGCCGATGTAGCTGTGCGCGGCAAGGCAATAGCCGCAGCCATTCAGTTCGGCGACGGCCAGCGCGATCCGTTCACGCGTCGCCGCCGGCAGGCTGCCCTTGGCCAGCGCGCCGGAGAGCGAAAGATACCCCTCCAGGGCGGCAGGGCTGTTCGCGATGAGACGAAACAGGTTCGGCACGCTGCCAAGTTGCTTTTCGACCGTCTGCAACAGCGGTTGGCTGGCGGCGGGGGCATCGGTGATCGTGGCGGGGATGGATAGGCGTGTCATCATGGGTCTCCTGTAGAAACGGCCAGTCGTTCTGGTCGACCCATAGATAGAGGGTGGTGATAAACGGCATAATCCGGTAAATTTGAGAGTGACACTCCCATTTTATGGAAGGGTATCATGGACCGGCTCGACGCGATGTCCGTCCTTCAAGCGGTCATCGAGGCCGGAAGCCTGTCAGAGGCCGGACGACGGCTCGGCATCCCCCTGTCGACCGTCAGCCGGAAAATCTCCGATCTCGAGACCCATCTCGGAACGCAACTGCTGGTCCGCTCGACGCGCTCGCTCGGCCTGACCGAGGCCGGAAAAACCTATGCGACCGCCACTCGACGCATCCTTGAAGACATCGCTGAAGCCGAACGCGCGGCCGCGGGCGAATATGCGGTGGTGAAAGGAGAACTGGTGATCACCGCGCCCATCGTGTTCGGGCGCCTTCATATGGTTCCGGTCGTCACGGCCTTTCTTGCGGCCTATCCGGAAACGGATGTGAGGCTGGTCCTCGCCGACGGGCTCTTGCATCTCGTGGACGATCACATCGATCTGGCGCTGCGCATTGCCGATCTGCCTGACAGCAGCGACGTCGCCGTGAAAGTCGGAACGGTCCGCCGCGTGGTCTGCGCGAGCCCGGACTATCTGGAACGGCGCGGCAGCCCGAAAGATCCGGGCGACCTTGCTGCCCACGACGTCGTGACGTTCTCCGCCCTCGCCCCGTCCGACGCCTGGACGTTTAGAAAAGGAGCGGCGGCACGACCTGCCGCGTCCCGCGTGCGCCTGACGGTCAACACGGCCGAGGCGGCAATCGACGCGGCAATCGCGGGCGTCGGCCTCACCCGTGTGTTGTCCTACCAGATCGCGGACGCCGTCCGTGCGGGACGGTTGGTCACGGTCCTCGACGACCATGCGCCCGACCCGATGCCCGTCAGTCTGGTCTATTCCGGCCAGAGAATGGTTCCACTCAAGCTCCGGGCCTTCCTCGACTTCGCCACCCCGCGTCTGAGGGCCGGTCTTCGCCGGGACACGGCCGACAGGCCAACGGGCTGACGTCGTGCCGGAGCTGAGACAATCGACAGGCCGCCCTGCGCGCGGTTGCACACAATGGCGCCGCAGACACCGCGCCTCTGACTTCGGGCTGTAAACTGAATATGTGGCGGAAGGCTGCGCTCAACGCACCCGTTGAAGCCGCAGGGCGCGGCTGCGACCCGGCCCTTCGCCCGCCCGATCGGGGGTACGCGACGCAAACTGGCGTGAGATCGAGAAAGTGGCGGAGAGGAAGGGATTCGAACCCTCGATACCGTCTCCGGTATACTCCCTTAGCAGGGGAGCGCCTTCGACCACTCGGCCACCTCTCCGACGTGATCGGGATAGGCGGAATAGCCGAATGGGTCAAGGCATTTTCGGGCAGAAGTACACAGGCACGATGCCCGGCCGGACGGATGCCGGAAAGGGCTGACAGGAGCCGGAATGTCATAGCGCACTCCGCCGCAAGGGATCTCCCGAAACCGCCAATAAACGTATAAGCTTTGTCTGGAGAAAAAGCTCGGAATGCGAGCATTGGGCAAAAGCGGACGAGAGCCGGTGCATCACGACACGTTCCTGCAACTCCTGGAGCAGATCCGGGATTCCTCCGACGAGACTGCGATCTGCGACGCTCTGCTGCGCCTCGGCGGTCGCTTCGGCCTCACGCGGGTGTTGTGCGGCATCGTTCCCAAGCCGGACATTCCTACCCCGGCTGCCCGTGCGCAGATCCTGTTCAATCGCTGGCCGGAGCAATGGTTCCTTCGCTATTTCGACGAGGGCCATGTGCAGCGGGACCCGGTCATCCACCGCGTTCTGACATCCGAACGGGGATTTCGATGGTCCGACGCGATTGCCCAGGCGCCTTCCCGGGCCGCGGACCATGTGTTCGGCGCCGCGCGCGAACACGGGCTTGCCGAAGGCGTGGCGATCCCCGTGTTTGGCGCCGATGGCGCGAGAGGCAGCCTGTCGCTGGGAGGCGCGCGAATGGAGCTGAAAGACACGGAAATCGCGATGCTGGAGATTGCGGCAAACCTCGCCGTGGAAACCGCAACCGCAGTGGCCGGGCATCGCAAGACCGCCAGGGATCTCGGCCTGACGACCCGCGAGTACGACTGCCTGCGGTGGACGGCGGACGGCAAGACCGACCGGGACATTGCCGAATTGCTGGGTCTCGCCGTTCGCACGGTCGAGGATCATGGCGCGTCCCTGCGCCGCAAGCTCGATGCGGTCAACCGGGCGCATCTGGTGACCCGGGCATTCCGGTCAGGCCTGCTGCGATGACGCGGCAGGATTGGCACGGCAGGCAAATCGTGGGAATCCAAGATGGTCTCCCGCGTCTCCAGCGTGAACACTTCCGCCCACGGGCTGGCGGGACCACCACATGCCGGTTCCCGCAAGCGACGCTTCAGGAACGATGCGAGGTTGGCGGCGTGTCGAGCGACAGCAAGAACATTGGAAACAAACAAAGAGAGGCGGCGCGCACCATCGTCGAGAGGGCGGATCTGCTGATCAATGCCCTTCCTGAGGATGAAGAACTGCTGGCGTTGAAAGAGAAACTCAAACAGGCGCAGGCCGTTGCGCGTCTGCTGTCCTTGCCGGACGGCGAAGCCATGTCACGCCCGTTGTCGCGGAAGAAGCGGCGCGACGAACCGTGATCCACATGCAAGCGTTTCAAAAGACACGGAGCGCGGACTGACGGCAGGACGGATCCTGATTGGCGCTTCGGGCAGTCACGCGCGGGCAGGATCTGGCGACCGCGACGTCATGTCCGTCAACAGGGTCAGACGTCGCGATCGATTGAAGAACGGTCAAGCGGTGCGGCCCACTGCGCCGGGCCGGGCGCCGGACCGCTCAATTCAGGCTGAGCCATTCGCGGGCGGCGCGCTGCGCTTCGGCGATTTCCGCGCGGCTCATTTCCTCGGCGATGTCGCGGCGGTGGCGGACGGCATCCGCATTGCCCTTCATCGCGGCCAGATTGAACCACTTGTGCGCGGACACGAGGTCGGTCGACCCATGACGGCCGCAGGCGCAATCGAGCCCCATCTGCAGCAGGATATCGGGGCCGGCGGGCTGACCGCCCATAATTGCCAGGTCGGAATTTCCAAGATCAAGACGGGCCATTTCACACTCCGTTTCTGTTCAACGCTTGGTCTTCTCATCATGCGGGACCAAGAAGGGTGAAAGACGCCGTTCCGTTTTCTTGTGTGTGCATCTTTCAACGTCGAGTGTGTCGCCCGCCTTTCAACGAGCGCTTAAAATTCGCGATTAACAAGACGCAAACACAATTAAAATTTTCCGTAAATTTAACGGAGGATTCACCGCAATCTCCGGAATCAGGCAGTGAAATCAACTTGGCTTTCCGAAAATCCGACAGATGTCGTCAACCAGTGATTCACCATCGCAGCAATGAGGATTTTTTTCCGCAACTCCACGGACTGAAAAATCCGAAGCCTGCCGCTACGTCACCGGTGGTCAGAGCCGTCATCCTTCGTTAGATTCCGTTTACGTAAAGGGCAGGAGGAGCCATCTGCCCGTGTGGAGGAGACGATGACATGAGCCGATTTCCTGTCGCCGCGGCGGTCCTGGCCGCAGCCTTCCTGTCGCTGGCGCCCCTGCCCGCGCTTGCGGCCGATGCCACCGGCGTCTGGCAACGTCCGAGCGGCACCTCGCGCATCGAGATTGCCCCTTGCGGCTCGGCCCTGTGCGGAACGCTGGTGTGGCTGAAGACACCGCGCAATGACACGCAGAACCCGGATCCGGCAAAGCGCTCGCGACCGCTGCTCGGCACGCGCACGGTGATGGGCATGACCCCGACGGGCAATGCCGGCGTCTGGAAGGGCAAGGTCTATAACGCCGAAGACGGCAAGACCTATTCCGGCCGCATGACCCTGGAAGGAGCAAACAAGCTCTCCCTCAAGGGCTGCGTGCTCGGCGGGCTGATCTGCCGGGGCGAGACCTGGAGCCGGGTCCGATAACCCGGCCTGACAATAAAAAGGGGCGCCCGACCGGTGTCGGGCGCCCCATCCGTGCCATGTCGTGCTTCGAAGACTGGCCGGTCAGCGCGCGCGCTGGCCGAACAGCACCGATTGCGCGTTCTTGTCACCGGCCAGGTTGAGCTTCTCGCGCTCTTCCTGACCGACCGCGAGACCGCGTTCGACCGCCGGACGTGCCATCAGCGCCTCCAGCCAGCGCTTCACATTCGGAAAGTCGGCGGCAAGATCCATCCCCTGCCGCTCCCAGCCCTTGGCCCAGCCGACGATGGCCATGTCGGCGATGCTGTAGTCGCCGGCGACGAAGTCCTGGCCCTCGAGCTGCTTGTTCAAGACGCCGTAGAGCCGGTGCGTCTCGTTGAGATAGCGCTCCATGGCGTAAGGGATCTTCTCCGGGGCATAGACGCGGAAATGATGGTTCTGGCCGAGCATCGGACCGAAACCGCCCATCTGCCACATCAGCCATTCCTCGACCTTCACCCGCGCGCGCTCGTCGGTCGGGTAGAACTTGCCGAACTTGCGGCCGAGGTATTGCAGGATCGCTCCGGATTCGAACACGGAGATCGGGGCGCCGCCCGGCCCTTCCGGATCGACGATCGCCGGCATGCGGTTGTTCGGCGCGATCTTCAGGAAGTCGGGCTTGAACTGGTCGCCGGCACCGATGTTGACGTATTTGATCTCATAGGGAACGCCCAGTTCCTCCAGAAGGATCGTCACCTTCCAGCCGTTCGGCGTCGGCCAGTAGTGGACTTCGATGGGCTCTTTTTGAGAAACGGTCATTGTTGTCTCCGAACGCTGGTGATGCGATGTGCGGTTGGTCCCGCCGTCGTCCCTAGACATAGGCAGCCGCGACCCGTCCGGCAAAGGCTGATTGCGCGCGGGCTCAAGCGAACCTGCCAGGATGTACGCTCGATCAAGTGGCCTGAACGCCATGCCCCTTTCCCGCGGAAACGAGCGTGGTGGCGAGCCTCTGCGGCATGCCGGTCGGAAAAAGGCTCAACCGTTCGGGGAGCCGGACATGGCAGAACCGCCGACACGCCCATAGACGGCATAGCCGCCGTGAAGCGTCTCCACGCGCGCACGGGCGCCATGCCCCCTGGCCGCCGCTTCAAGCACCTGCGCGAGATCGGCGCGCGGCGTGACGTGAAAGGCGGCAAGCCAGGCCCGGAAGGGGCCGCGCAGGACCGCCGGATAGCGTTGCATCTGGCCAAAGTCGACGCAGGAGAGCTCGCCGCCCTCGCCCAGCACGGCCAACCCGGCCTCGACGCTCCGCTGCCAGGGCGGGATCATGGACAGCGCATAGGAGATGAACACCCGGTCGAAGGTCCCTCGCCCGAAGACAATGCGCGGGTCAAAGGCGCTTGCATCCGCTTGCGCGACGACGACCCGCCCGCCAAGCCCGGCCCGGTCGATGGAGCGCCTTGCCCGGTCCAGCATGACGGACGACAGGTCGATCCCGAAAAAGCGCACATCGGGATAGCGCCGCGCGGCGGCAATCAGATTGCGCGCCGTGCCGCAGCCAAGCTCCAGGACCGTTCCGCCATCGGGCGGTTGCAGGTCGGCAATCAACCGGTCGCGGCCAAGCAGATAGGGTTTTCGCGTGACATCGTAGATGTGCCGCTGCCAGCCGTAGATCCGGTCCATCAGCGCCGCTCCCGCGGCGCTGTCCTGCTCCAGCCCCTGCCCGGTCATGCGTCCCTCAGCCGATAGAGATGCACCCCGCCGTAGATAGAGGACCGGTCCCGCAGGGTGCAGCGGGCGGATGTCTCGGCGTCATAGTCCCATTGGTCGAGAATATCGGCTGCGACCCGCCCCGGCAGCAGCGAAGGCTCGGCCGCGGTGCGGAACACGACCCGCGCGCCGGGACGTGCGGTGCGGGTGATTTCGGCCCACAGCTCGTTGAGCGCGCCGTCCGACATCCAGTCCTGCGCGTCGAGCAGCACATATCGGTCGACGCTCTTGTCCGGTTGTTCGGCGAGATGATCGGTGAACGAGCGATTGGCCACCTGCACGCGATCGACGCGGGCGCGCACCTCGTCGAAATGGGTGCGGCGGAGATAGGGCGGCAGCGGCCCGGCATCATCGTCGGCATAGCCGCGACCGAAGGCCTGCCAGGCGAAATAGTTCTCCGACAGCGGAAACCCGCAGGCCAGCCGCTCGAGCCTCTCGCGCAACACCCCGGCCATGCCGTCGGTGCCGGCAGACGCCAGCGCCTCATATTGCGCCGGCGGAATGCCGAGACCGTAGAGCGAGACCTTCTTCGAGGTCGCCCAGCGCACCATGCGCTTGTCGAAGAGCGGGGCGAGCGCCGTGTCGAAAAAGCTGCGCTGCTCGTCCATCGTGCGCGCCTTGAGCAGGTCCCTGGGGTCGACGCCGTAGAGGCGTGCGATCCCGTGACCCAGGCCGATGAAATATCCGAGCAGTCCGTGATGATAGAGATCGCGGGCAAACAGCGAGATCCGCTTGCGGCCGGTGAGATCGCGACGCTCCCAATAGGCGCGGCTCTCCGCATCCAGCGCCGGCTGGAGGAAGCGCTCGTAGGCCGCCACATTGGCGGCCTCATCGGCCTTGCCGAAGAACCGGTAGAACGCATCGTAGTTGGGAAGCTGTGCGGCGGCGGTCAGTTTCAGCCGCGTTAGCGCGACATGCGCCTTGTTGAGGTCGACGGCGGTGATCGCGCGCGGATCGGCCGTCAGATACGACAGGATGTTGCAGCCGCCGGAGGCGATCGCCACGATCGTGTGATCGCGCCCGATCGCGAGCGCCTCCATGTCGATTTCCGGGTCTTCCCAGATCTGCGGATAGACGAGCCCCTTGAAGGCAAGGGTGAAGGCGCGCTCCAAAAGCCCTTCGCCCGAAAGCGCCCTGTTGCGATGCACGGCCTTTTCGAGCAACCCGCCCGCGCCCGTCTGTCCAGCCTTCATGTCCGATCTCCCAAATCATGGATCACCATGACTTGAGCCGGGTAAGCCGTCTGCGTTACGGGAGCATGACAGACGCGCGCGGGCCGCGCATTACTCGATGCCGATCTTTGCGCGGAGCAGGTCGTTGACCGCCTGGGGATTGGCCTTGCCGCCGGTCGCCTTCATCACCTGACCGACGAACCAGCCAAGCAGGCCGGGCTTTTCCTTGGCCTGTTCCACCTTCTCCGGATTGGCGGCGATGATCTTGTCGACCTCCGCCTCGATGGCACCGAGATCCGTCACCTGCTTCATACCGCGCGTCTCGACGATCTCCGCCGGGTCGCCGCCCTCGGTCCACAGGATCTCGAACAGGTCCTTGGCGATCTTGCCGGAAATCGTGCCGTCCTTGACCAGATCGACCAGCCCGCCGAGCTGCGCCGCCGACACCGGCGTCTCGCCAAGATCGAGGCCTTCCTTGTTGAGCCGGCCGAAAAGCTCGTTGATCACCCAGTTCGCCGAGAGCTTGGCATCGCGCCCCTTGGCCACCTGTTCGAAGAAGTCGGCCGAGGCCCGCTCCACGATCAGGATGTCGGCGTCATAGGCGGACAGGCCGTAGTCGGCGATGAAGCGCGCCTTCTTGTCGTCGGGCAGCTCCGGCAGACCGGCTGCCAGCGCGTCGACATAGGCCTGGTCGAATTCCAGAGGCAACAGGTCGGGATCGGGGAAATACCGGTAGTCGTGCGCCTCTTCCTTGGAGCGCATCGAGCGGGTCTCGCCCTTCACCGGATCGAACAGGCGGGTCTCCTGGTCGATGGTCCCGCCGTCCTCCAGAATGCCGATCTGGCGGCGCGCCTCATAGTCGATGGCCTGCCCGACGAAGCGGATGGAATTGACGTTCTTGATCTCGCAGCGCGTGCCGAAGGCCCCGCCCGGCGCACGCACCGAGACGTTGACGTCGGCGCGCATCGAGCCCTGGTCCATATTGCCGTCGCAGGTGCCGAGATAGCGCAGGATGGTGCGCAGCTTGGTCAGATAGGCCTTGGCCTCGTCGCCGGAGCGCAGGTCGGGCTTGGAGACGATCTCCATCAGCGCCACGCCCGAGCGGTTGAGATCGACAAACGACATGGTCGCATGCTGGTCGTGCAGCGACTTGCCCGCGTCCTGCTCCAGATGCAGCCGCTCGACGCCGACGGTGACCGTCTCGCCATCGCCCATTTCGAGCAGGATCTCGCCCTCGCCGACGATCGGCTGCTTGAACTGCGAGATCTGGTAGCCCTGCGGCAGGTCAGGGTAGAAATAGTTCTTCCGGTCGAACACGGACCGCAGGTTGATCTGCGCCTTCAACCCGAGGCCGGTGCGCACCGCCTGGGCGACGCATTCCTCGTTGATCACGGGCAGCATGCCGGGCATGGCCGCATCGACGAGGCTGACGTTGGCATTGGGATCCTTGCCGAATTCGGTCGAGGCCCCGGAAAAGAGCTTCGCATTGGAGGTGACCTGCGCATGCACCTCCATGCCGATCACGATTTCCCAGTCGCCGGTGGCGCCCTTGATGAATTTCTTCGGATCGGGGGTGCGTGTGTCGACGATGCTCATGCCGTTTCAGTCCTGCCTGTCGCCCGATCTTGCGAACCCTCGCGCACGCGCGCGAAAATCCGGTCTCGGGGCTATCTTGAACGCGTGAGTGAGTGGGTAGTGGGTCTTGGCCCTCCCCGCAAGAGGGGAGTTCCGGGATCGGGCGCAAGCACGGTCTTTGCGCCCGCATAGCACGCAATCACGCCTCGCCGGGCACGCGCGACTCGCCCTGCCGGCAGCGAAAGACGTCCCATAGCCGAAAAGCGGCTCTAGAACTTGAAGGAAACACCCGCGATCGGCCCCTGAACGGTGACGTCGAAATCGAAGGCTCCGTTCTTGTAGTCGACCCCGAGCGCCCGATAGCCGGCAACCGCCGAGATGTGTTGGGAGAACTCGTAGCCAACGCCTCCCATGATGTCCCAGCCGAAATTCGACGAGCCGCCGCCGGCTATGGCCGAGCCGCTGAGATAGATGCGGTCGGTGACATTCACGCGCCCCTTGAGGCCGCCCATGGCATCGACCCATGTTTCCGAATCCGTGAAGGACCGGCCGGCAAGTACGCCGCCATTGTAGCTTAGCGTATTTTCGACCGACCAGACGCGCGCGCCAAGAACAGCATCCAGCCGCATGTTCTCACGATCCACGATCGCGTAGCCGGCGAGCGCCGTCGCGGACATCGTGGACGAGTCGAGGGCAACACTTGACGCAAGGACACCGTGCGGCGTGGTCTCGTCCGTGCCCAGCTTCAGATAGAAGAAGTCCGTGGTGAGGCTGAAAGGACCGTTGCGGACTTCCGCCGCGACCATGGCCGAGAACTGAAGATCGCCCAGAATGTCGGAAAACCCCATGTCGACATCGACGGGCGGGGCCCCGAACGACGCGACACTGCCCGACATTCCGGCGGCCCAGAAATAGGGCGCGACTTCGAAACTCCATGGGGACGGCAAGGCGTCCGCCTCGATAGGAGCCCCGGCAACGGACGAAACCGGGTCCGCCGCAAACGCCGGCACCACCTGGAGTCCGGCAGCCGCAAAGCCGAGCCCGGCCAACAGGATGCGCGGCGTCACCGCAGTCTTCAGCCGCGCGGGCAGCGTTTCCATTTGCAGGGCCTCATGCTTGGCAGACATTCGATGGATCACCGGAACGCATCGTTATGGCGATATCCCCCCAGGACCGGCGCGTTGGGGCTGGCCCGCTCCCTTCCCCGGAATCGGGCGTTCGGTAGACTTAGGAAAGAAGGCGCTCCGCCTGCTTTGCATTTTACGCCAGCGCCACCGGCCGCCGGAATCGCCTGAATTCCACGGGAGAGCACCCCATCCAGCGACGAAACGCCCTCGTGAAGCTCGCATGATCCTCATACCCGAGCAGCAGGGCGACCTCCAGGATGGGGAGGGTCGTCTCATGCAGGAGGCTCACCGCCCGTTCATTTCGGGCGATGGTCACGATCTCGCGGTAGGAATATCCCTTTTCCAGAAGCTGCCGCTGCAGGCTCCGCACGCTGAGGCCGGCCATCCGCGCCGCCCCCTCGATGTCCGTCCGTCCGTCGAGCAGGCGAAGTGCGGCGATTGCCGAAACGGCACGCGCCGGTTCCGGCGCGCGCGAAAGGGCGCTGTCCGCGATCACCTCTCGCAAGGTGATGATACTGGACGCATCCTGCGCTTTCCGAACTTTCCGCACGTCAAGATCGCCGGGTTTGAAGGCGATCCCGGTTCCCTTGCGGCCGAAGCAGACGGGAACCTGCAACCAGTCTTCCACCAGGTGGGCGTCGCTGTCCCGCTGATAGGGAACCTCGATCCATTCCGGTGACCAGCCCGGCCCGAGAAACTGCCTCGCGATGATGATCATCGGGCCGATCAGGTGGTCGATATGCTGCATGGCCGACTGCCCTGGCTGCCGTTTGACGTGACGCCAGAGCATGGTCGGTCCGTTTTGAACAAGTTCAAGCGTGCCATCGGACGCATGCGCCCAAAAGGTCAGGTTGTAGCGCCGGATCGCCTTGCCCAGCGTATCTGCCGTGGCCCCGTAGCGTCCCCACAAGCCGTAGCCCCACGCCTTCTGCATCTCGAAGCCGATTTCGAGGCCGAAGGTCCGGTCGCCGAGTTCATGTCCGCATCGTTCGAAAAGGCTGACCATCGCCGGAAGGGGAACCGGGGTCTGCGGTGCCCCGATGACGTCCACGGGAAGCCCCGCCTTCTCGAAAACCCGCCAGAGCGCCTGTTCGCCGGCTCTTTGCTCAAAGACCGAAGGCAGTGGACCGAACCCGCTGGCCCTGACCAAGAGTATCGACCCGCTATCGCTCATCGGCCCTATCGCGCTGGAGTTGTACTGGAGAGCCCGTGACGGATCCTGATAGCGACCACTCCTCCACGCAAGTGAAAAGCGGGCTCGCGGAACGAGCGACCTCCCCCGGCGCCAGTGGTCCGATGGCAACGACAGAACGAAAAAACCGCCCGAAGGCCTGGCTTCGCTTGCCCCGGCCTCCGGAAGGTCATGTCGCATCGAGACTTTCGTATGTCTGCTTTTGCGGATGTAGCGCCTTACTTCTCCGGAACCGGTGCGTCCGGGAAGTCATGCCAGCGCTTGATCTTCCAGCCGTCCGGCCCCTTCACCAGCCAGCCTTCATAGTTGAGGCTCGACACGGCGGTGAAGGTCTTGCCGTCCTTTGCGTTGGTCAGAAGTCCGGCAACACTGACGTGCGCGGTATCGGCGGTCTGTTGCAGGAACAGGATGTTCGACATCAGATGCCGGCGTTGGTTGCCGGAGGTGCTGAACTGCTGCATCCGCTCACGCCAGAACGTGCGGAAGCCATCCCCGGTGAAGGACACGGCCCCTGCCCCCGGCACGCCGGCGACGAACACGACATCATCCGTGAACAGCTTGAACCAGGCGTCGGCCTCGTAGTTGTCGTAGGCGAAGGAATAGGCGTAGAGCAGATTGGCGATCGCCAGCCGGTCGGCAGCGTCGAAGTCGACGCTCCCCGGATTGTCCTTCGGTGCATAGGTCCGAAGCGCCTTGGCGTCCTTGGCGATGCTGGCGCCTTCCGGCAGGGCGGTCTCGGCCAGCGCCGGCAGCGGGGCTGCGGCAAGCAGGGAACCGATCATGACGAAGGGGATGATCTGCTTCATGTCTCTCTCACTTGGAAAGTGGCTGGGAAAGTTGCAGCTGACGGAAACGGATCCGGCGCAAGGCGTCCGGATCCGCTCCTGTACATTCCTTCGGGCCGGCTCCTACTGTGCCTTGTTGACCGAAGGCTCGCCAACCTTGGTGATCGCCGGCGGGGCCCACTTTCCGTACAGGACCGAGGGCTTTGGGGCGTAGAGCCGCATGGTCACGTTGAACGGACCATTCGGGGCCGGCAGCCAGTTGGCTTCCTTGTCCTTGCCAGGGCTCTCATGCTGGAAGTAAAGGTCGAGCGAACCGTCCGGGTTCTTCTCCATCGGCATCCAGCTTGAAAGGGCGAAGCGGTTCAGGCTGTTGGCGACCTGATAGCCGTCGTTGTCGTAGATCGTGACGGACCAGAAGGCATTGACCGGCGGAATGTCGTCCGCATTGAAATGCAGGACATAGTTGTTGGCTCCGTCGAGCGGGTTGCCATCGCCGTCCGTCATGGCAATCGGGTAGACGGCGTCCTCCGGCAGGTTCGCGCCGAGACCGATCTGGGTCATGATCGCCCGCTTGAGATAATAAGTGCCATAGACACCCACCATCTCAACATCCATCGACCACTGGTTCTCGACATTCGAGATGCGCGGGCTCTTCCAGGCCATCAGCTTCTGCGCCGTGCCGGGCGCGGCCTTGAGCGCGGACTGCACGATCGGGCTCGCCGCGTCGAAGTCGAAGCTCTCGCCCACCTCGAACCCGAGACGGGCCATGCGCGCCAGAATCGGCTGGTCGATGTTGTGCGGCGGCTCAACCTTCATAAGTTCCAGGCCGTAGGTGAAGTACTCCTTGCCGGCCATCGAATCGAC
>PARB01000065.1 GCA_002709505.1 Paracoccaceae bacterium
GGGCGGTAGATGCGGGCGATGGTCTTGGCTACCGTCGACTTGCCGCATCCGCTTTCCCCGACGAGCGCGACGACTTCGCCGCGATTGACGGTGAGCGAAACGCCGTTGACCGCCTTCACCCGCGTGTCGGGGAACCGCAGTCGGCCGTCGGTGAACTTCATGCGGTCCAGGAGCGAACCGCCGATGCGGAATTCCTGGTGCAGGTTCTCGACCTGAAGCATGGCCGTCATTGGGTTTCCCCTTCCTTCAACGGGAAATGGCAGGCATGGGCGCGCGCGCCGGTCTCGACCAGCGGCGGCTCGCTTTCGCGGCACAGCGCGCCGACGCGCGGACAGCGGTCCTGGAAGTTGCAGCCCTCCGGCAGCTTGCGGATGTCCGGAACGGCGCCGGGGATCTGCTTGAGCCGGGCCGTGCGATGGGCCGGGTTCGGGATGCTGTCGATCAGGCCCCTTGTGTAGGGATGCGACGGACGGCGGATGACGTCATCCGTCGGCCCGCGTTCCACCACCTTGCCGCAGTAGAGAACGGTGATGTGGTCGGCCATCTCCGAGACCACCGCCAGATCGTGGGTCACCAGGATCATGGAGGCGCCGTTGTCGCGGATCTGGCGACGCATCAGTTTCAGGATCTGCGCCTGGATCGTGACGTCGAGCGCGGTCGTCGGTTCGTCGGCGATGACGAGTTTGGGCTGCGCCAGCATCGCAATGGCGATGACCACGCGCTGGCGCATGCCGCCGGAAAACTGATGCGGATAGGCCTTCAGCCGGTCGGCCGCACGCGAGATGCCGACGTCCTCGAGCACCTCGACGCAGCGCGCATGACGCTGGCCTGCATCCATGTCGGTGTGAAGACGCAGCATCTCGTCCATCTGCTCGCCGACCGTGTGCAGCGGGTTGAGCGAGGTCATCGGGTCCTGGAACACCATGGCGATGTCGCGGCCGCGAATGTCGCGCAGCCGTGCGTCGCCGGCGTCCTTCAGGTTCTCGCCGTTGAACTCGATCACGCCGCTCTCGATCTTGCCCGGAGGGTCGATCAGCCCGAGGATCGAGAAACCGACCACGGACTTGCCGCCGCCGCTTTCGCCGACGAGGCCCATGATCTCGCCCCGCTTGACGGAGAAACTCACGCCGTCGACCGCCTTCACCGTTCCGGAGAAGGTGTGAAACCAGGTGCGCAAATCCTCCACGCGCAGCAGCGTTTCCGATGCCGCGGCGTCTGCCGTCTTTGCTTCGGCCATTATTTCAACCTCGGGTTCAGTTCGTCACGCAGGAAGTCGCCGAACAGGTTGATCCCGAACACCAGCGCCATGATGAAGAGGCCCGGAAAGACGGAGGTCCACCACAGCCCGGAGAACAGCACGTCGAAGCCGTTCTTGATCAGCAGTCCCAGCGAGGGCTGGGTGATCGGCACGCCAACGCCGAGGAACGACAGGCTCGCCTCGATCAGGATGAAGGTGCCGACCTGAACGGTGGCGACGACGATCAGCGGCGTCATGACATTCGGCAGGACGTGCCGGCGGATGATCTTGGCGTCGCGTAGTCCCGCGACACGGGCCGCCTGCACATATTCCTTTTGCACCTCGGAGAGCGTCGAGCCGCGCACCGTACGGGCATAGACGACCCAGCCGACGGCGGTCAGCGCGATCAGGACCTTGTCGATGCCGGTTCCGAAGGCGGACATCAGGAACAGCGCGATCAGCATGGACGGGAAGGAGAGCTGGATGTCGGCGATGCGCATGATCGCCGCGTCCAGCCGGCCGCCGTAGAAGCCGGCGAGCAGTCCCGCCGTCGTGCCGATGATGCAGGACATCAGCATCGCCGTGACGCCGATCATCACCGACACGCGGGTGCCGTAGAGGATGCCGGCCAGCACGCCGCGGCCCTGGCCGTCGGTGCCGAGCAGGAAGCGCGGGTCGCCGCCCTCCAGCCACACCGGCGGCTTGTAGCTGTCGAGCAGGTTCAGCTGACCGACGTCATAGGGATCCTGCGCCACGAACAGCGGGCCGGCCACGACGATCACCGCGAAGATGATCAGGATGATGCTTCCGGCGATGGCCGAGGCGTTGCGCTTGTAATTGTGGAAGAATTCGGAAGAGAGAAAGGTCGCGCTCATGTCATTTCACCGTAATGCGCGGGTCGATCCAGGTGTAGACCATGTCGACGATGAAGTTGATCACGACGAAGATGAAGGCGACCAGCATCAGGTAGACGACGATCACCGGGCGGTCGGCGCGATAGATGGAATCGATCAGGAGCTTGCCGAGGCCGGGCCAGGCGAAGATGGTTTCCGTGATCGTCGCAAAGGCGATGAGATCGCCGAGCTGGAGGCCGAAGATCGTGACCACCGGAATGAGCGCGTTGCGCAGGCCGTGTCCGTAGAGCACGCCGCGGCGCGACACGCCCTTGGCGCGGGCGAACTTCATGTAGTCCTGACGCATGACCTCCATCATGCCCGCGCGGGTGATGCGCAGGATGATCGCCATGGTCGCCAGAGACAGCGTCAGCGACGGCAGGATGATGTGATACCAGCCGTCCAGCGTCAGGATCGACAGCTTCAGCCCCATGAACTCGACCGTCTCGCCCCGTCCGGAGGAGGGGAAGATCTGCCATTGCACCGCGAGCAGAAAGATCAGCATCATGCCGACCCAGAAGCTGGGCAGCGAGATGCCGAGCAGCGATCCCGACATGATGGCGCGGCTGGTCGTGCGGTTGGGGTTGGCGCCGGCATAGACGCCGAGCGGAATGGCCACCAGTGCCGCGAAGATCATCGCCACGACGACGATCTCCATGGTTGCCGGAAGGCGTTCCAGGATCAGGTCCATCGCCGGCTGGCGGTAGACGTAGGAGCGGCCGAAATCGCCCTGGAGCATCCCCTTCATGAAGACGAGATACTGCTCGAACAAGGAGCGGTCGAGGCCGAGAATCCGGCGTGCCTGGTCGATTTCCGCCTGGGTGGAATCGATCGGGATGACCATGAAGACCGGGTCGCCGGTGAAACTCATCATCAAGAAGACGATGACCGAAACGATCCACAGGACGAAGATCATCTGCAAGAGACGTTTGATCGTGTAACCGAGCACGCGCGCAATCCCTGGTTGGCTGTCTCAGGTAAGAAAACCGGCGGCGCTGGCGCGCCGCCGGTTCGATGGAAGAGGGATCAGCCCTCGATATCCATGTCGTAGGCCCACAGGAACTTGTCCGTGCGCGGCGTGAAGTCGACCGCCGTGCTCGCCCCGTAGATGTCCTGTTCGTAGTGAACCGGGATCATCGGAATGTCCTTCAGCAGGATCTTGGTGACCTCCTGAAGATGGGCGTCGCGTTCCTCGACCCGCGGGGTGCTGTCGGCCTTGTCGATCAGGGCGTCAACTTCCGGGTTGGAGTAGGAGCCGCGGTTGACCTGGCCGTAGCCTTCCTTCTTGCCGCGCGAGTAGAACATCACGCCGTACATCGAGCCGGCATCGCCGGAGGGCACGTCCCAGCCGGACATGATGAAGCTCGACTGTTCGGACGGCACGCGGATGTAGCCGAAGAAGTTCGACTTCGGCATCAGGTGGAGCTTCAGCTCGATGTTGATCTTGGCCAGCATCGAGGCGAGCGCCTGGGCGATCTGCGCATCGTTGACATAGCGGTTGTTGGTCGCGTCCAGCGTCATCGTGAAGCCGTCCGCAAAGCCCGCTTCCGCCATGAGTTCCTTCGCCTTTTCCACGTCGAAGGGATAGATCTGGTGGAAGTTCTCGCCGTCGACATGGCCGACATGGCTTTCCGGGACATATTGCGCGGAGGGCGTCGACAGGCCGTTCATGATGATCTTGGAGATCGTGTCGACGTCGATTGCCCGCGCGATGGCCTCGCGCACGCGGCGGTCGGTCATCGGGTTGTCGCCCTCGATCGTCGGGCTCTTCTCGCGCATGTCGAGCGCCAGCACCAGGTTCAGCAGGCTCGGCCGGGTGACGACCTCATAGCCTTCCGCGCGCTTCACCCGGTCGACGTCGCGCACCGCGAGATCCTGGACGATGTCCACTTCGCCGGTCAGCAGCGCCGCGGTACGGGTGGCCGGATTGGTGATCGGACGGAAGGTCACGTTCTCGATCTCGGCTTCGCCCATGTAGTAGTCGTCGAAGGCCTCCAGCGCGATGCGGTCTTCCTTGACCCATTCCACCAGCTTGTAGGGGCCGGTGCCCATCGGCTGGCGGTCGAGATCGTCGCCGACCTTCTTCACGTGATCCTCCGAGAGGATCAGGATCGCGGCGAGATCGTTCGGCAGCGCCGCATAGGGGCGGAAGGTCTTGATCTCGACGGTGCTGTCGTCGATGGCGCGGAAGCTCTCGATGTTCGCGGCGAGGTTCGCCATCAGCGAGCCCTTCAGCCGGTCGAGCGTGAAGATCACGTCGGAGGCCTTGAGCGTGTCGCCGTCATGGAACTTCACGCCCTCGCGCAGCTTGAAGACCCAGGTGACGTCGTCGGTGAGCTCCCAGCTCTCGGCGAGACCCGGGCCGAACTGCAGCTCGGAATCGCGGCGCACCAGCGGATCGTAGAGGTGGTAGTACATGATGTTGGAGCTGAGCTCCTCGCCCGCCTGCGGATCCATGTGGACCGCGTCGGAGGTCAGGCCGACGGTCAGGGACTTGTCGGCGGCGATCGCGCCCGTGGCGGTCATGGCCACGACGGCGACGGAGGCGAGAAGGCGCTTGAAATCGGTATGCAGTGTCATCGGAGGATCTCCCAACCGGTGGTGATGCGGGGCGGTGGTCCGCCCTCGTTTGCTGATTTTTCGAAGAGACGACGATCGATCAGGCGAGCGGGGTCTGGATCTCGATCTGGTAGCCTTCCGGATCGTCGAACATGAAGGCGCGGATCTTGAGCGAGGGGCTGTCCTTGGCCTCGGTCAGATTGGCGACGCCGCAGCTCTTCACCCAGGCGTGCCAGGCATCGACGTCATCGACGCGCAGGCAGAGCTGGACGGGCTTGGTGTCGGCCGCGCGATGGGCGCCGCGGGTCTCGTCGACCAGTCCGACGTGGCCGGTGCCGGCGATCTTGTAGATCTTCGACCAGCCCTGATCGATGGCCAGCGTCAGGCCGAGAACCTTCTCGTAGAAGGCCTGCGCCTTGGGGACGTCGCGGTAATAGAGAAAGGTGATGGTGAGCTGCGCTTCGCCTTCCGGGCGTTGGATGGCGGGTGTGTCTGTCATGGGCGCTCTTCCTTGGGTGCGTTAGAATGCTGATGGTATACCGTATGAATGCAGTGTCAATGGGCGTGCGCCGACTCAGCCGTCGATTACCCGCGAACGGTCAGTAGAGGCGGTGGATGTGGGTGAGAATCGCTTCGCGCACGTTGTCGAGATGGCGCCGCATGGCTTCGCCCGCGCGGTCCGAATCGCGGGCGAGAATCGCATCCAGGATCTCCAGATGCTCATGCAGGCCCGGCTCGAACCGGTCGGGAATGAAGCCCTTGTCGAAGATCCGGGTCTTCAGCTTCAGGCTTTGAACGAGCTCGGTCAGCAGCTTCGAACCGGCAATTCGGGCGATCGTGGTGTGCAGTTCCTCGTCGAGGTCTGCGTGTTCTCCGGGGCCGGGGCGGGCACCCTCGAGTGCCGCCCTGGTGCGGGCGCGCAACTCCAGGAGCGGCTCGACGGGGGAGTTCACGCTGGCGGCCTGACGCGCGGCCTCGCATTCCAGAAGACGTCGAACATGAAGGATTTCAATGATTTCCGAGATGGAGATCTGGTTCACAACCGGCACGCCGCCTTGCGAGCGGGTAACAAGCCCCTCCGAGACCAGGCGGGCGATGGCCTCGCGCACCGGCGTGCGCGACACGCCGAGGCGGTCGGCGAAGGGCTTTTCCTGCAGGCGGGTGCCGGCGGGCAGTTCGCCGCTGACGATCATCTGGCGCAGCCGGTCGTGAGTCGATTCGGCCAGCGTTTGTCCGATTTCGGTGCTGCTCATTCTGTCTGCTCCGCCAGGGGTCCGCCGGACCCTCGTCCCGGACACGTTTCCCAACCATTGCTCACTGCCTATGCTATCGGCAATCGAGCCCGTTGTCAGTTACGGTATACAGCGTGTATATCCATTGGGCAACGAAAGGAGGCGTCATGACCGAAACTGCCTATGATACGGTGATCCGGAACGGGACCGTTGTAACGGCCGGGGGCCGCTTCGAGGCCGATGTGGCCGTCAGCGAGGGACGGGTCGCAGCCCTCGGTCGCGGACTGGCGCGCGGGCGCAGCGAGATCGACGCGAGCGGGCGTCTGGTCATGCCGGGCGGTGTGGACACCCATTGTCACATCGAGCAATTGTCCGGCGCGGGCGTGATGAATGCCGATACGTTCGAGACCGCGACCCGCTCGGCCGCCTTCGGCGGAACGACCACCACGGTCTCCTTCGCCGCCCAGCACCCCGGCATGCGCATTTCCAGGGTGATGGCCGATTATGCGGCACTTGCCGAGCGCGGCGCGCTGATCGATCACGCCTACCACATGATCGTTGCCGATACGTCCGGCGAGAATCTCGACGATGTCGCACGCCTCATCGAGGCGGGGCATCGTTCGATCAAGATCTTTACCACCTACGACAAGGTGCGGCTCGACGATCTCTCGATCCTGAACGTTCTGGACGTCGCCCGCGCCCATGGCGCGATGGTCTGTTTCCATGCGGAAAACGACGGGCTGATCCGCTGGGCGACCGCGCGGCTGCTCGGCGACGGCAAGACGGAGCCGAAGCATCACGCGGCCTCCCATCCGCGTCTTGCCGAACTGGAGGCGCTGGAACGCGTGTGCCGCTTCGCCGAGGCGACCGGGCAGCCGGTGATGCTGTTTCATGTCTCCACCAAGGAGGGCGTTGCTATCGTGCGCGCGGCGCGGGCGCGCGGCGCACCGGTTCAGGCGGAAACCTGCCCGCATTACCTCTTCATGCGCGAAGACGTACTGGACCGTCCGGGCCGTGAGGCGGCTGCCTTCATGTGCAGTCCGCCCCAGCGTCACGCCGCGGACCAGGAGGCGCTCTGGCAGGCGCTGGCGCTCGGCGACCTCCAGCTCGTGACCTCCGATCATGCGCCCTACCGCATGGATGAGAGCGGAAAATTCGCGAACGGGGAGGACGCGCCCTTCAACCGCATTGCCAATGGCATGCCGGGGCTGGAACTTCGGCTTCCCCTGATGTTCGACGCCATGGTGCATGATGGGCGACTGGGCGCGGAGAAATTCGTCGAGCTGACGTCGACGGCGCCGGCCCGCATCTTCGGCCTGACCAACAAGGGCCATCTCGCGCCGGGCGCGGATGCCGATATCGCGATCTGGGACCCGACCGTCCGCAAGGTCTTCGGCGACAACGATCTTCATGACAATGTCGGCTACAACCCCTTCGCCGGACGCGAGATCACCGGCTGGCCGACTACGGTCCTGTCGCGGGGCGAGGTAATCGCCGAGGACCGCGAGATCCTGGCGCGTCCGGGGCGCGGACAGCGTGTCGAAATGCAGAAAAGCCGGGAGATGACGGCGCGCACGCCGGTCGTCTGAGGCGCAGCATTGCGGTCGCGGCGCGAACGCGGAGGCGTCACATCGCCCCCGTTTCGCGTTGCCCGGGCAGCCGCCGAGCAACGTCGGAAAGCCAGGGGTCGGTGATCCCGAGCCGGTGCAGAAGACGGACGGTGTTGAGCATGTAGTCCGTGTTTGCTCCGGAGCGTCCCGAGGCATCTGCGATGATACGGGCGGCGGCCGAGGGCGACAGTCCGCCCGCATAGCGCTCGTGCGCCCTGTCGGCCGTGTAGCAAAGCACCGGAATTTCCGCCCCGCATCCAAGGCGCGCCTGAAGGATCCGTTCGCGGTAGGCCCCGCCCGCCAGTTCGCGGGCCCGCAAATGGGCAATGGTGTGCGCGCGTTCCCTGGCAGGCACGCGAAAGGCGCGCCCGACCACCGAGCCGCCCTTGTCCAGACCGAAGACGAGCCCCGGCTTTTCGCGCGTTCCCCGATGTTCGCAACAGTACACGCACAGGGCGCGCCGGTACCCATGGATCCGCGCCCGGTGGACCTCGGCATGCGCGAAGCCGGGTCGCCACATCAAGGACCCATATCCAAACACCCAGAAATCGGTATCCGGCATTGCGCTTACCCCGGCATCGTCTTTCGGAAAGCCGCTGTCTTCAAAAACATTACATATTGAAAATTGCGGCAGGAAATATCTTGTAAGGGGCGATTTGATTGGAATTAAGTATTTGTAGACGTGGGGTGTTGGTTCAATAATGCGTTTTAAGTTACCATAAGTTGTAATGTATATTTGAAATCACAGTTCGAATGCGCTTTTCAGCCGGCTTTTTCTATCGTTTGGCTGCGGCCGCCTTGCGGGAGAGGTCGCAATCCTGTGGTGCCTGGGCCCGTGACGGCCGGGAGCGCCTGAGGCCGGAAGCGGAAGCCATCTGGGGCAAGCCGACCATCGGTGCAAGGAGGGTCGAGATGATCGTAAGGA
This sequence comes from Paracoccaceae bacterium, assembly GCA_002709505.1. Taxonomy (GTDB): domain Bacteria; phylum Pseudomonadota; class Alphaproteobacteria; order Rhizobiales; family Stappiaceae; genus Stappia. Next base: position 8,457 of record PARB01000065.1, read on the forward strand.
CATTCAAGGCCGCCGGTGACGCCCCGGTCTTTCGAACAATTGCCTCCAGGGAAATCGTGTCCGGCCGGGACAATGTCGGACACAGCCTTTTCGATACGGCGTTTCCGGCCGGAGTGGACGATACCCTTCGGGACGGAGCCTGCGACCCCTTCGGTGCGCAAGCGCACTTCTGCCTGTCGGGCGAGGGGACGGTCTGCGTCGACGGCAGATGCTGGCCGTTCGTCGCGAACACGCTGGTCGCCGCACCGGCAGATGCAAGCGTCCGCGTCGCTGCCGATACCGACATGCGGCTGTGTTCGATCTTCGCCGGCGATCCTCGCGAGGTCACGGCCGGACCGGTTGTGCGGAGCGTCGACGAGATCGAAGGCACCGCGCGCGATGTGTTCTGGGGCAACGGGCAAAGCCGGCGTTTGCTTGTGCGGGCGGACGGCTACGGGTTTGCGCTGTGCCAGACCCTCGGCAACGCGGACACGGATTCCCCGCTGCAGTACCGTCACCATTTCGAGTCCTGCTATTACATCGAAGGCAGCGGCGAATATGTGTGGCACCAGGGGCGCCATCCGATCGACACCAATGGCGCCGGCGGCACTGTCTTCATCATGAACCGGAACGATGCCCACCGCATGGTGGTTCGCGACCCCTCTATTTGCCTGAGCATTTTCACGCCGCCGATCGAGGGCACGGAATCGCACGATTTCACCGGATCGGCGCCGTCTTCCTATTAAGGATACGCAGCGAAAGTTCACGGCCGTTGACTGCCGTAAAGCAAAGGCGTCCGGCTTTCATACAAAAATGAACCCAAGGTTGCGGGTAATATATATTTCTACGCTTTGGGTCGTGGTCCTAATCTTGAAGGATACGATCTGGCGTCCGCCTGGGCCCAGAAACCCGCGTCGCATGCGTGCGAGCGGGCGTCAGGGCGCGGCCTGTCGGCCGGGGGGGTAGCGCTCGACACAAGCCAGAGGGCTCGATTGTCCAGGGTTGCGCAAGACAACAACGAAAAGGGTGGCGCATGACGAACGGACCATATGACGTGATCGGGGTCGGGATCGGGCCATTCAATCTGAGCCTGGCCTGTCTGACCCAGCCGATCAAGGATCTGGATTGCCTCTTTCTGGAAAGCCGCGACCAGTTCAACTGGCACGATGGCACCCTGCTGGAAACCGCAACGCTCCAGACCCCGTTCCTCTGCGATCTGGTGACCCTTGCCGATCCGACCAACGAGTTCAGTTTCCTGAATTATCTCAAGCAGACGGGCCGGATCTACGCGTTCTATGCCGTCCTGCTCGACACCGACAATTTCTTCGTGCTCCGCAACGAGTTCAACCGATATTACCGCTGGGCGGCGGGACGGCTCGACAATGTCGTCTTCAATCGCGATGTCGAGGAAATCGACTACGACGAGGCGAGCGGGCTTTACCGCGTCACCTGCCTCAACACCAAGATGGGGCAGCGCAAGACGTTGCTGGCGAGACGCGTCGTCCTCGGGTCGGGCATGGTGCCGAATGTACCGGACGCCTGCGAGGCCCATCGTGACGGGATCGTGCATACGGCCGACTACATGCGCCATCGCGAGGCGCTGCGGACGAAATCCTCCATCACGATCGTCGGCAGCGGCCAGAGCGCCGCCGAAGTCTATTACGATCTCCTGGGCGACATCGACCGCCATGGCTACCGGCTGAACTGGCTCACCCGGTCGTCGCGTCTCGTTCCGCGCGAGCTGACCAAGCTGACGCTGCAGATGACGACGCCCGACTACGCGGACTATTTCTATGCCCTGCCGCGGCCGAAGCGCGCGGCGCTGGTGGAGGAGATAAAGGCGATCTTCCAGGGCATCAATCCCTCGCTGATCAACGACATCTACGACCTGCGCTATCGAAAGCGGCTGAACGGGGATGTCGACACGATGCTCATGTCGAACACGGAAATCACCGCCTGCGCGCGCGACGAGGCGACCGGGCGGTTCCAGCTGACCTTCCGCCAGAGCGAGGAAGACAAGACCTTCGCGCTGGAAAGCGAGGCGCTGATCCTCGGCACGGGTTACCGCTTCAAGGCCCCCGCCTATCTCGCGCCACTCAAGGAGCGGATCAACTGGAGCGACAACGGCCGCATCGCGGTGGCGCGCAACGGGTCGATCGACACGACAGGCGGGGGGATCTTCATCCAGAACGCGGAGATCCATGCCGATGGATATCTGCCGCCGGATCTTGGCCAGTCCTGCTACCGCAACTCGGTGATCATTCGCGAGGTGCTGGGCAAGCCCTATTACCCGATCGAGCAAAGCACCGCGTTCCAGCGGTTTTCCTCGCCTGAAAGCAGCCCGGGCGCTGCCGTTTCGGCCGGAGCGTAAGGAGGCGACATGGATATGTTCGCATCCGAGACCCGGTTCTCGCAGCCTCATGCCAAGGCGGTCGCGCATCTTGCGCCGAGCGTCTGGCGCCGCGCCAACCGCATGCTGGTGCGCAAGGCGATTGCCGAGTTCTCGCACGAGCGCTTGCTGGCGCCTGTGAAGGTCGGAGCCGGAACCGGGCGGCGGGACACCTACGTCCTGCGCTCTCCCGACGAGGCCCATGAATACCGGTTCCAGGCGAAGCGGATGATGCTCGACCACTGGAACATTGATCCGCAGTCGATCGAGAAACGCAGGAACGGTCGCTCCCTCGACCTCGACGCGCTGAGTTTCATCATCGAATTCAAGGACGTGCTCGGCATCCGCGACGCCATGCTGCCGGTCTATCTCGACGAGATCAGCAGCATTCTCTACGGCACCGCCTTCAAGGAGACGATGCGCCCGCACCGGGTCCGCGAGCTGGCAGCCGCCGGTTTCCAGGCCATCGAGACCGGCATGACGGAAGGCCATCCCTCCTTCGTCGCCAACAGCGGGCGGCTCGGGTTCGACACGCTCGACTACACCGTCTATGCGCCGGAAGCCGCCGATCCCTTGCAGATCGTCTGGATCGCGGTCCTGCGCGAGCGGGCGACCTACAGCGGCATCACCTCGCTGCCCTGGGATCGGCTGGTCGCGGAAGAGCTCGGTCCGGAAACCCAGATGCTGTTCGAGACGCGTCTGCTGAAGGAGGGCGTCGAGCCCTCGGACTACTACTTCATGCCGGTCCATCCCTGGCAGTGGTTCAACCGCATTTCGATGAGCTACGCGCCGGAGATCGCCGAGCGGCGGATCGTCTACCTCGGACTGTCGCGCGACAAGTACCAGCCGCAGCAGTCCATTCGCACCTTCTTCAACGCTTCCGAGCCGTCGAAGCGCTACGTGAAGATGGCGCTGTCGATCCTCAACATGGGCTTCATGCTGGCGCGCGGGTTGTCGCCCGAGGACATGCGCACCACGCCCGAAATCAACGAGTGGCTTCACAACCTCCTGGCCGGCGACCCGTGCCTGCAGTCGGTCGGCTTCAGCCTGATCTGCGAGGTCGCGACGCTGAGCTATTCCAACGCCTATTACGAGCAGGCGCTCGGCGCCGATACTCCGCACAATCATGTGCTTGCAGCACTTTGGCGGGAGAGCCCGGTCAATCTGCTGAGGCCCGGCGAACGCCTGATGACCATGGCGGCGCTGCTGCATGTCGATCCGCAGGGCGATGCCATGGTGGTCGAACTGATCCGCCGCTCCGGCCTGTCGGCGGAGGAGTGGATCCGGCGCTACCTGCGGGCCTATCTGACACCGATCCTGCATTGTTTCTACGCCTACGACATCATCTTCATGCCGCATGGCGAGAACATCATCCTGATCATGAACGGCGACACCCCCGCCCGTGTGATCATGAAGGATCTGGCGGAGGAAATGCGCATTCTCAACGGCGGCGAGAGCCTGCCTCCGGTCGTGCGGCGCAATTGCGCGACCCTTGCCGATGACGTGCGCATGGACGGGATCTTCACCGACGTCTTCGACTGTTTCTTCCGTCATCTCGCCGCCATCCTCGACGAGCGGGACGAACTGGCGGAGGAGGATTTCTGGGGGCTGGTTGGCGAATGCGTCGCCGTTTACCAGGCAACTCAGCCAAATCTTGTCGAAAAATTTGCGCGTTTTGATCTTTTTTCGTCCGAATTTCCGCGAAATTGCATCAATCGGCTGCAACTTCGCGACAACCAGCAGCTGCTCGATCCGAACGATCCGGACAAGGGCTTCGAATACGCGGGCACGCTGGAAAACCCGCTCGCCAAGGTCGGCACGGGTCGCTACGGGCGCAGTGCGCTCGGACGGGCGGTCGGCGCGGTCGGCGACTTCGCCTGGCGTTTCGTTCCGCTGTGAACCCGGCGGACGAAGGACAGGGACGATCGGCACCGGGAGGCCCCTTTCCGGGCCGGCCGCCGCGCGTGCGGGCGGCGTGATAATGCTGCGCGAGCGCCTTCAAAAAATCCTGATAAGTCACGGAAACAGATACGAAATCGATATTTGTTCTTGGTCCGCCCGCGGGGGAAGATACCGGCCACCGAGGCTGGCTCTGGGCAAGAACGGATCTTGTCGCGGCCGCCGTCGTGTCGCGATCCTTGAGGAGCAGGAACATGTTGAAGACCGTGGAGATCTCCAAGGAGCTGACCCGTGATAGCATCCGCAAACTGATTGAGAAGACGACGGACGCAATCCATGTGCCGGGCTTCTATCCAGCGGATCTGTCAGCGGAATTCGCCCATCGCATCGCCAGTCACTCAGAGCTCGAGGCCTACAAGATCCAGAGCGCGCTGAAGCGGCTCGGCATGGGATATGTCGACGTCGAGAAGAGCACGGAGAACGCCAGCCGCTATCACAGCGAGGCGGTGCGCTCGATCTGGGGCATTCGCGACATGATGTATCCGCACCTGTCACCGATGGATCACTTCCGCCTGCTGCTGGAAGAGGTCTGGCCGGCGGGCGCGACGATCGAGAACATCGACGGTCAGAAGAGCTTCGTCGGCACCTGCCGGGTGATCGAACCGGGCGCGCGCATGCTGCCGCACAACGACCGGCTGGGCCGGATGCTGATCGACGGAACCTCGGACCTCACAGGGCAACTGGCCGTCAACATCTATCTGGAGATGTCGCACGCCGGCGGCGAACTGGAACTGTGGCTCACCGAGCCGACACCCGAACAGGACGAGGAACAGGTGACCCGCGACGGCATCGACCGGGACGGACTGGGCGAGCCGAGGGTGGTGATCCGCCCGGGCAATGGCGACCTGGTGCTCTTCAACTCGCAGCTCATTCACTGCGTGACGCCGGCGGAAGGGTCCCGGCGCGTCACCACGTCCTGCTTTGTCGGCTACCGCGGCGACGACAAGCCGCTCACCTACTGGAGCTGACCGACCCCCGTTTGCCGATTGCCGGCCGAAAAAAAACGCGCCGTCCGTGAGGGGGCGCGTTTTCCGTTGGCGGTGACGTGGTGCGACCGGCCCGGATGCGGGGCCGGTCGCTGAGGCCGGGGGGGCGTCTATTCGCCCGGCGCCACCTGCGCTTCCGGGCCGGCCAAAAGGTCGCGGGCGCGGATCATCAAGGCGGAGACCGCAATCGCGATGATCGAAAGCACGGTAACGATCCCCAGGAGCACCGAGAAGGCGACCGAGAAGCTTTCCCGGCCGAAGTCGGTGAGCGCTGGCTGAAGCTCCGCCGGGGCCGACAGCACCGCGCCGTTGAAGTCGCCGCGCGCGATCATGTTCGCCGTGTCGATCAGCCCCGCGCCGAGTCCGCTGGCGAGATCCGGCGCCGCGCCGAGCTGCAGCGTGATGCTCGACAGGAGCACAGCGCCGAACACCGAGATCGACAGGGTGAAGGACCCGTGGCGGAAGGTGATGTTCACCCCGGAGGCAACGCCGGCGCGTTCCGGCGGCACGACGGCGGTCGCGACATTGGAGAGCTCCCCGTTGATCAACCCCGTGCCGACGCCGAGCAGGAACAAGGCGACCGCCCACATGATCGCCTCCGACGGCGGCGCGGCCCAGATCCAAGCGAAGCCGATGGCGATGAGGACGCAGCCGAAGGCGATCAGGCCGCGCACGCCGAGTTTCTTCGGCGCCGCGAGCCGCGCGCCGATCGGCGCGAAGAGCAGCAGAGGGATGGTCATCGGCATCAGCATCAGACCGGCCGAGGAGGCCGACATGCCGAGTACCACCTGGAAGTAGATCGGCAGATAGACCAGCATGACCCAGAAGGTGATGCTGTTCAAAACGCAGACCAGCTGGATGCCGGTGAAGGTCGGGATCTTGAAGAGGCCAAGATCGAACGCCGGCTTCTTCACCGTGTTCTCGATGATGATGAAGAGAAGGAAGAGGACCGCCGCGCCGATCAGCGCGCCAACGACGGTGGTATCGCCCCAGCCGATCTCGCCGCCCTCGATCACCCCGTAGCTCAGGAAGGCGAGCGCACCGGTGAAGGTGACAATGCCCGGCCAGTCGAGACCGCCGGCGTTCGGGTCGGAGGATTCTTCCACGCGCCAGTAGCACAGCGTGATCAGCATCGCGACGAGCGGCACGTTGAGCAGGAAGATCCAGCGCCAGCTCAACGCATCGACGAGGATTCCGCCGACGATGGGCCCGAAGGCCGCGCCACAGCCGATGGAGACCCCCCACACGGCAAAGGCCTGCGCGCGCTGCGCGCCCTGAAAGGCGTTGGAGATCAGGGCAACACCCAGGATCAGCATCGCACTGGCGCTCAGGCCTTGCGCGACGCGCCCCAAGATCAGGGCCATCGGGGTTTCCGCCAGTCCGACGACAAGCGACATCGCGCCGAACATGAACAGGCCGATCACCATCACCCGTCGTCGTCCGAACCAGTCGGCGAAGGCGCCAACCGCAATGAGCACCGAGGTATAGGCGATGTTGTAGGCGTTGATGATCCACTGAAGTTCGGCAAAGCTCGCCTTGAGATCCCGCTCGATGGAGGGAAGGGCGATGGCGACGACGGTCACGTCCATGATGACCAGAAAGGATCCCAACGCGGCGACGGCGAGTGTCGGCCAGTTGCCGAGAAGTGACGAGTCGGACGGATGTGGCACGGATGTCATGACTGGGTCCCCGAAATCTGGGTCTGCCGGATACCGCCCCGCGCGGGCTGGCACACAGTCGGGCGCGGTGGGCGACGACGGTCTTGCCCTGCAGGGGCGCAGGCTGCGCCTCTCGCAGGGGGCGGGCGCGCCTCCATCAGATGATCGCCATTAAGAGGTGTGTTTTTGGAAAATGCGCCCTATACGCGAGGGTAGGGTGCGGTGCGAACGGGGGGAAATATTTATTTTGCAGGGTCTTCGGTGAATTTGCGTATGACGTTTCGGGTGTCGGCACGCCGAAGGAACGGGTCGGTCTCCGCTCGCGAGAAGACGGTTCCGGCGGGCGAGATCCATACCGGCTTCCTGTCCCGCTCGATCATCATGGCGCGGATCCCTTCGCGAAAATCCGGGTGGCGCACCAGCGCGGAGACGATCCGCAGTTCCAGTGCAAGCGCCCGCGCAAGACCGGGTCTTTGCCGTTGCGCCTCAAGCGCGCGCAGGGCGAGTGCCTGGGCAAGCGGCGCGCCGCGCGCCAATGCCGTCAGTTGTTTCGCGCACCAATCGGCCATTTCCGGGGCTTTGCCCGCGCGCTCGAGGGCCTGCGTAAGCGCGACCGGGGTGTCGACGGGAGCGGAAACTCGAAGCCGTCCGACCTTATCGCGCAGGCCGGGCTTTCCCGTTGGCGTCGAATGGATGCCGAGGACGGCGGGTTCGCCGGTCGCGCAAAGGGTGTCGATCACGTCCCGGCATCGGCTGTCGTCCATCGTGTAGTCGACGAACCCGAGGTCGAGCGCATCGGCACCGTCGATCTGCAATCCGGCAAGCGCCATCAGTTCGCCAACGCCGCACGGGGTGCGGGCGAGCAGTGCCGTTGCGCCGGAATCCGGGATCCAGCCGATGGAACATTCCGGCAGGCTCAACTGGAACCGCTCACCCGCGACACGGTGGCCGGCATGACACCCCAGGCCGACCCCGCCTCCCATGACCGCGCCGTTCATGATCGCAACAACCGGCTTGGGGTAGCGGGCGAGCTTCAGGTCGAGGCGGTACTCGTCCCGGATCTGCTCCCGCGCGGCGGCGACGTTCCCCGCGATCACTTGGGAGTGGACTTCCCGGATGTCGCCGCCGGCGCAAAAGGCGCGCCCCTCCGCGTCGATGACGAGCAGCTCGACCTCGGGGTCGTCACGCCACAGGTCGAGCGCGGCATGGATCGCCCGCACCATCGCGCGGGTCAGAAGATTGAACGAGCGGGGACGGTTCAGCGTGATCCGTCCCGCGCGCTCCTGGCGGCGGATGAGAACGGCGTCCCTGTCCACGCTGCCCCGGAGATCGCCCGACATCCGCCGCGCCGGTTCAGTGCCGGATCAGCGCGGCCGACCAGGCAAATCCCGCGCCGTTTGAGACGACCATTACGGTGTCGCCGGGCTTGATCAGCCCTTGCTCCACGGCCTCGGCGTAGTTGATCACCATGTCGCTTTCCTGGACATGGCCCCGGTGCTTGAGCGCGCTGGTATAGACCTTGTCCGGCGTCAGACCGAACTTCTTCATGAAATAGGCCTGATCCCAGGTCGAGAACGTCGGGTAGATGTAATAGTCGACATCGTCGTGGGTGAGATCGAGCTTCTTCAACAGCCGGTCCATCACCTTGCCGAACATACGGAAGTTGATCGGGATGACGCCCTCGTTGAACTTGTCCATCTTGGCGTACATGTGGAGGAGCTTTTCGCTCACCTCCTCGTTCGGTTCGCGGTTTTGCAGGCCCGGCACATACCAGACATCGTGCAGCCGGCCGATGGAGATCGTTTCCACCTCCAGGATCCGGGCGCGGTCGGCGTTCTTGCGCAGCACCAGCGCGCTGCCGCCGTCGGAGGCGACGGTGATCGGATAGTAGGTCTTGTTGAGGTCCGGCGTGCGGTCGCCGGCAAACAGCAGCGCGGTTTCGACATCGTCATCGCAGAGCATCAGGGCCATCACCGACTTGAGCGCCAGGTGGTAGCTGGCGCAACCGCCTGTGTTCACAGCTGTCGAGAAGGCGTTGACGAGACCGAGCTCCTGCTGGACGAGCCCGGCCGCCGACCATGTCGGGCCGACGTAGTCCTCGGGAATGCTGGTGAAGTCGACGACCAGATCGATTTCTTCGGCGGAGACGCCCGACTGGTCCAGCGCGCGTTTCGCGGCCTCCAGCGCCAGCACCGACGGCAGGTCGCTGGTGACGTGAATGTCCTCGATGCCGATGTCGCGCTGAAAGTCGATGTTCTTCGATAGGGTCCCGAAGGGGACGCTTTCGTCGCGGAAAACGTCCTCCACGCGTTTCTTGTCCGGCGGGAGATAGAAGGCTTCTGCGAGGATTCCGACGTGGTCCATGGCATTTGTCCCTGTCACAGTTTCAGCAGCGTCGCGCCGAGGAAGAAGCCCATCCCGTGGGAGGCCATCAGCACGTGGTGGCCGGGAGCGGCGCCGTTCTGGCGCAGGCTCATGTAGTTCAGCACCAGATCGCAGGAATGCACGTGACCGCAGGGGCCCAGATTGTCCCGGTGCAGGCGGCCGTTGGTTTCCATCGTCCGGGAGAAGGCCTGAGTGTCGTCTCTCGAGATATTCGCGGTGAGGAAATGGTCGATGCCCTCGCGCGCGAGCCCGTTGCGCGCGAGCATCCTGTCGGCGAGCTTGCGCAGCTCGCCCATGCGGTCGCGCGAGCGGTATTTCGCATCATTGAGCGTCAGCTTGTAGAGGTCGAGCCGTGTCGGATAGGCCATGCCGCCGCCGGGGATGTTGAGCACGTCGTGCAGGGCCCCGTTGGAGGTGGAGATCGTGTCGACAATGGTTGCCGACGGGGCGTTGCGCTGCACGATCAGCGCCGTTGCGGCGTCGCCGATGACGGTGACCGGCTCGCCGGCGCTCAACACGCGGTTGCCCGGGATCGCCTTGTCGGCGGCGGCCAGAAGGATGGTGTTCACATCGGCATTTGCGCGGATCAGTGCGCGGGCGAACTTGAGAGCGGCGTGGATGTTGGCCGAGCCGCCGCCACTGAAGCCGAGGGTGAAGGCGTGTTTCGCGCCAAGCTCCGCCTGCAACTCGTTGCTCATCGACCAGGCGGGCTCGACATAGCGCTGCGGCATGACGGAAAAATCGATGATCGCATCCAGTTCGAGCGGGCCGAGGCCGGCCTCGCTCAACGCGGATTGCGAGACCGTCACGGCCATGTCCGTCGGGCTTTCGCCTTCGAACACATGCACGCTCTCGATGCCGAGGGGGGCGAGGGCGCTTGCGTCGACGGGGCCGCTTTCCGCATCCGCGATCCCGTCGAGCGGCAGGGTTTTCGGCGGCAGGAACCGGGCGGCTGCGAGTATTCCAACGCTGTCGTTCGTCATGGCGGGTGTCTCTTGAGGTCGCGGTTCCGGGGCGAAGCCGTTGCAAGCAACCGGGCGCGGGGCGTGGCCCGCGCCTCGTGTCGATGAGCGAGGGCTGATCCGGGACGGGTGAGGGGGCGCGGCCGGCAAGCCGCGCCCTGTGCACTCAGGCGGCGGCGCGCTCGCGCACGCAGGCGTCGATGATCTCGCGGGGAACTGTGTGATCGTCGTACCAGCGGCCCGACAGCGGCTTCTTCACCAGCGCGACGTCCGCCGCATAGGACAGGATCTCGTCGTTATGCGCGCCGATCTCGCGCCTGAGCGAGGCCGGGAGCCGCCCGTCCGCGTCCATCGCGCGGTCGATCGAGGTCGTCAGATGGCGCAAGTGATCGATCCGGCCGTTGACGATGTCGATACTGCGCTTGGTGATGCGGCCGTAATCGGCCTTGTGGTTGGCCATCACCTGCATCGCCTCATACATGCTCGGCAGGAATTCGTCGCGTTTCATCCATTTGGTTTCGTAGTTCATCGCATCGCGCCAGCGCGGCTGCGTCAGCGACTTGCGGTGCGATTCCAGGTCCCGGTGGAACACCGTGTAGCCGTGCTGGTCCGGCTCCTCGAACCACTGGCAGCCGGGGTCGAGGAAGGGCACCATGCCGAAGATCGTCGGGATGATCTTGTCGTTGGGAAAGCGCTCCATCAGCCGGGCGGAATAGGCGACCGTTTCCATCACCGAGGCATGGGTCTGTTTGGGCATTCCAATCGTGTACCAGAGGTAGACGCCCTTGATGCCGATATCCATCGCCGCCGCGATCCACTCCTCCATCTCCTCGTTGGTATAGGTGCCGCGCCCGGTCAGGCGGCTGATCTCCACGTCGTGCGACTGGGGGGAGAGGTTGATGTAGATGTCGAGGTTCGGCGCGACCTCCACCATCTGCTTCAGAACGGAGATCTTCGTCAGCCGGAACTGTTCGAAGGAGACCGATTTCACCACGCCGCTGTCGGCGACGGCGGCCAGATAGTCGAGCAGGCGCGGGGAGGATTCCGAATAGGCCTGCAGCGTGTAGACGCTGAGCGGCGATTCCGTCTTCGGGAAGGTCATGATCTCGCGCGCCAACTGTTCGGAGCGCCGGTGGAAGACGGTCTTCTTCTCCACGTTCATCATGCGCTGATAGGCCCAGCGGGACCCGGAGCACCAGCCGCAGCTTTGCTGGCAGCCGGTGTTCGGCAGCACCATCAGGTTGGGCATGTTGAGAAGGCTCGAGGTCTTGGGAAACATCTTCGACCAGTCGATGGCGACGTCGTTGAGCACCTCGGGCGTGTAGCTGTGGCCGTTGTCGATGACCTCGCCCTTGTCCTTGTAGATCATGTTCTCAACCGCAAAGCGCCCGCGTACGCCGCGCTTGGCCTGGTCGACGAGACTTGCCAGCGGCTCCAGCGTGTCGTAGCCGCGAATGACGCCGTCGATCTGCGGATATTGCATCATCTCGCGGGCGTAATAGGTCGAAACGATCCCGCCGAAGACCACGAAGCTTTCGGGGTGGACCTTCTTCACCAGTCCCGCCACCTCGACGGAGCCCTGGCAATGCGGCAGCCAGTGCAGGTCGAGGCCGATGACGGGGGCCTCCAGATGCTCCAGCAACTTCTCGACATCGAGCGTCGGGTGCTTGAGCATGAGGGAGGCGACATTGACAATCTTCACGTCGAGGCCGCGCTCTCCCAAGAAGCTCTTGATCGACAGAAAGCCGAGCGGGTGCATCTCGAAGATCGGCGTGACATTGCTGCTTTCCTGGCTGGCGTACCAGCCGAGCACGAAGTCGTCGCGGTTGCGAAAATCATAGATGGCCGGCGCGTGGATCAAAATGAGATCGGCCTTCACTTTGCTTGACATGATCCGTCTGTCCCTTTTCGCCCCCGGATTGAGGAGGGTCGACCCATTCACTTCGCCGAGGCGGCGATTTTCTCACGACAAAACGCGGTGAAAGCCGTGACCGTGCGGTAGTTCTGCGAGGTGATTTCGTCCTCGTCGATCGCGATGTCGAAGGTCTTTTCGACGAATTCGGTGATTTCTGCGATCCCGAGGCTGTCCAGAATGCCGCTGTCGAGAAGGTTTTCTTCGGGATCGATCCCCCCGGAGACGTTCACCCCGGAGTGTTCAACCAGATAGTCGTAGATCGTCTTGTGAACGTCGTCTTGTTCTACCGTCTGCGCGTCCATGGCGGTCTCCTCCTGCAAACTGGCGGCCGGGCGGCACTCGCGCCCGGACGCGGCATCGGCCCGGCCCCGCTGGCCTTCGCCGGCGGGCAAGCTCCCTGCGTTGCCGATGCGGCGATCGATGCGATTGCCCTGAATGATGTTTATTCCGTCTTTTTGAATTTACTGGAATAAACTTGAGTAAATGATACGTATAACTACGATCAAGTCAATTAAACACTCAGACTATATTCATATAGACTGATATGCATTTCGGGATTTATTGTGATTTATACTATTGATGACCCTGCTCAAAGTCCGAGGGCGCGGGCCGCGATGGTGCGCTGGATGTCGGATGTGCCCGAATAGAGCAGGCTTCCGACCGCGTCGCGGAAATCGCGTTCGACCTCATGGTCGGCCATGTAGCCGTATCCGCCGTGGATCACGACGGAGTTCTGGCACGACGCGACCCAGGCTTCGCTGAGGTAGAGCTTGGCGAGCGCCGCCTCCATCGCCGCGCTGCCCTTGGTCTTCTTCAGCCAGGCGACCTTGTAGAGCAGCAGTCGGGACGTCTCGTGCCTGAGCTTCATGTCGACGATGCGGTTGGAGACGGACTGGAACTTGCCGATGGGCTTGCGGAACTGGGTGCGCTTGTTGGCGTGGCGGATGCACTCCTCGACCTGGTACTCCATCGCGCCGACGAGATTGGCCAGGATCGAGGCCCGTTCCCACTCCATGGAGTTGTTGAAGATCCGCCCGCCCTGGCCTTCCTTGCCGATGCGTGCCGAGACCGGGACGCGGCAGTCCTCCAGCGTCAGCCAGGCCATCGGAGAGGTGCGCAGGCCCATCTTCTTGCGGTTCTCGCTGACGATGAGGCCGGGGGTGTCGCGTTCCACGACGAAGCCGGTGAGGCCGAGCGAGCCGGCGCTCTTGTCGACGGTGGCGAAGATCACGAAGACATCGGCGACCGGCCCGTTGGTGCAGAACACCTTCGCGCCGTTCAGCACATAGTCGTCGCCGTCGCGCGTCGCCGTGGTGCTGAGCGCCATCACGTCGGAGCCGGCCTCGGCCTCGGTGATGCCATGCGCGCCGATCAGCTCGCCCTTGATCAGGCCGCGGAGATATTTGTCCTTCTGCGCGTCGGTGCCGAACTGCGCGATCGGCATCTGCACGGTCCACATCTGTCCGTTCATGCTGAACAGAAGGCCGTTGTCGCGGCAACCGTAGCCAAGCGCTTCCATCGCCAGAACGGTGGTGATGATGTCCTGTTCGCTCCCGCCGTAGTTCTTGTCGAAAGGCAAGCCGAGAATTCCGAAGTCGGCGATCTTCTTCCACAAGTCCCGGGACAGGACGCAATCGGCATCGCGTTGCTTCAGGTCGCCCTCGTTCAACTCCGCCTGGGCAAACCCCGTAACCTTTTCCTTAAAAGCGTCTTGCTCGGGAGTGAAGCTGAAATCCATTGGTCGCTCCTGTCGGCTCGGTTGCAGGCTTGCGGCAGAGGGCGTTTCGGTGGGCTTGCGGGTCGTGCCCGGCGTCGCCTCAGGTTTCCGCTCGCTTCATCAAGAGAAATCATAATTTACATTTTTGAGAAAATATCATTGTCGCAAGAATTATATCTTTTGCGTCTATCTTTGGTGCGGGACAACTCTTTAACACTTTCATTTTGATTTGGTTGCACTTGGTGGGGTGTCTCATTCTTGTTTATATAATTTTGATATTTGTAAACATGGTCGCCATTATCGCCATACGAGTGACAAAATCATATTGCGTGTATTATATGTGCGATTAGCACGCGAAACTAATTTAAATTACAACCTTAATAAGGCGTTCCCTGTAGGTTCAAAAATATATGTTTTGGTGCAGAAAAAGACGTGCTTCGAATGAAAAGGTCGTCCATTGGTAGGCGATCCCAAAATAGAAGAAGGCAAGGAATGAATCTTCGGAGGCTAAAGTTTTTCGTGACGGTTGCGGAGGAATTGCATTTTGGCCGCGCAGCGGAGCGGCTCTGCATGACGCAGCCGCCGTTGAGTCAGGCCATCCTTGCGCTGGAGGAGGAACTCTCGGTCACGCTGTTCAAGCGAACGAAACGCAATGTCGCCCTGACGCCTGTCGGGGAGCACCTCCTGTCGCATGTGACCAAGCTGCTGGAGGATGTCGAGGCGCTGCCCGGGCTCGCCAGACAGCTGTCGCGCGGCGAGATCGGAAGCCTGAAGCTCGGCTTCGTGACGACGGCGGATTACAACCTCCTGCCGGATCTGATCAGTCACTACGGGGCGACCTATCCCGACGTGAAGGTCTCCCTGAAGGAAATGACGAGCGACCTTCAGGTCGAAGCGCTGCTCCAGGGCGAGATCAACGCCGGGTTGATCATCCCGTTGCACGCGACGCTGCATGCCTCGCTTGCCTATCTGCCGTTGCTGCGCGAGCCGCTGGTCGCGGCCGTGCCGGAGGAGTGGGTGCGTCGCGGACGCATCGAGCTGGCGCAGGGACGGCTGCGCCTGCAGGATGTCGCGGAGGCGCCTCTCGTGCTGTTCCCGCGACGAAGCGCGCCGGCCTTCCACGACATCATCACCACCTATTTCGTCACCAACGGGATCCAGCCGACCATCGGGCAGGAGGCCATCCAGATGCAGACGATCATCAGCCTGGTGTCCGCCGGGATGGGCATCGCGCTGGTGCCGGGCTCCCTGAAGCGGCTCGGCCGGCAGGGCGTGGTCTATGTCGATCTCGACGGCGAGCCGCCGATGATCGAGACCGGGCTGGTGTGGCGGCGCGACGATCCCTCGCCGACCGTGACCCGGCTTGTCGAGATTTCTCAGGCCATCGGCGAGCAGGCGGCGGCCCCGGCTGGAGATCCGGGCGACCCCGTGGGTGCTTGCGCCCCAAGTCCGCCCGTTGGCGGCTCCCCCGGCGTGGTTCTCAACGGCCACGGGGGATAGGCTCCAGCCGGGCGACACGGCTGTCGTCCGGCGCTTGTTTGATATAATTTTCGACCTAATGGATAAAGACAAATATATTTCTGAAATATGGAGGGGCGCGGTAGTTTCCTGAAATCTGTCTATTTCTCAAATGCTTCCACGGGACGAAGCGGGAAAGCGGCAGGGACGGTACACCCCTGACACAGCTGGTGGACCTGACGGAGCTGCGCTGGAGAGCGGCGGACCGCGTGCCGGGTGGGCGCTCGGTCCTCCGCCAGGGGTCGCGGGCGTGCGCCGGCGGTTTCGCGCCGCGCGGTCGGGGCTCGACCGGAAAGGGGGGTGTCGCCCGGCGACGGCCGAAATCGGGGAAGCCCGTAGGCGTGCGGTCGGCGGATGACGACAACGAAACAGTCCCGCAAGGAGGATATCGGGTGCCATACAACGAGCGTTCGAAGACGATTTCGCAAGGGATCGAGCGTTCGCCGAACAGGGCCATGTTTTACGGCCTCGGCTATACGAAGGAAGATTTCGACAATCCCATGATCGGCGTTGCCAATGGTCATTCGACCATCACGCCGTGCAATGCGGGCATTCAGCCGCTTGCCGACATTGCCGTCGCGGCGATCAAGGAAGCCGGTGCAAACCCGCAGATCTTCGGCGTTCCGACGATTTCCGACGGAATGGCAATGGGCACGGAAGGGATGAAATACTCCCTGATTTCCCGCGAGGTCATCGCCGACTGCGTCGAGACGACGGTGCAGGGGCAGTGGATGGACGGTGTCCTGGTGCTCGGCGGCTGCGACAAGAACAAGCCGGGCGGAATGATCGGGATCGTGCGGGCGAATGTGCCGGCGATCTACGTCTATGGCGGCACGATCAAGCCGGGCAAATGGAAGGGCGAGGACCTCTCAGTCATTTCGGCCTTCGAGGCGGTGGGCGCGATCAAGGCCGGGCGCATGAGCCAGGAGGATTTCGAGGGCATCGAGCGCAATGCGTGCCCGACCACCGGCGCCTGCGGCGGCATGTATACGGCCAACACCATGAGCTCGTCCTTCGAGGCGCTCGGCATGGCGTTGTTCTATTCCTCGACGATGGCGAACATCGATGAGGAGAAGAGGGACTCCACGGCCCAGTCGGCGCGGGTGCTGGTCGAGGCGGTCAAGAAGGGCCTGAAGCCGCGCGACATCGTCACGCGCAAGAGCGTCGAGAACGCCATCGCGCTGGTGATGGCGACCGGCGGCTCCACCAATGCCGTCCTGCATTATCTCGCGATCTGCCATGCCGCCGAGGTCGAGTGGACCCTCGACGATTTCGAGCGGGTGCGCCGCAAGGTGCCGGTCATTTGCGACCTCAAGCCCTCGGGCAAATACATGGCGGTCGATCTGCACAAGGCGGGCGGGGTCCCGCAGGTGCTCAAGATCCTTCTGAATGCGGGCCTGCTGCATGGCGATTGCATGACGATCACCGGCCGGACGCTGGCGGAGGAACTGGAGAGCGTGCCGGATGCGCCGCCGGCGGACCAGGATGTCATCCGCCCGATCGACAAGGCGCTCTATCCGGAAGGCCATCTCGCGATCCTGCGCGGCAACCTCGCGCCGGAAGGGTCAGTGGCCAAGATCACAGGCCTCAAGTCCACCTCGATCACCGGTCCGGCGCGGGTCTTCGACGACGAGCAGTCGGCCATGGACGCCATCCAGTCGGACCGGATCCGGCCCGGCGACGTGCTGGTCCTGCGGTATCTCGGACCAAGAGGCGGCCCGGGAATGCCCGAGATGCTGGCGCCGACCTCGGCGATCATCGGGCGCGGTCTGGGCGACAAGGTGGGGCTGATCACCGACGGCCGGTTCTCCGGCGGCTCCTGGGGCATGCTCGTTGGTCACGTCACGCCCGAGGCCTTCGACGGCGGCCCGATCGCCCTTGTTCAAGAGGGCGACAGCATCACCATCGACGCACCGTCGCAGCTCCTGCAGCTGAACGTTGATCAGGCGGAGCTCGACAAGCGGGCGGCCGCCTGGCGCCAGCCCGAGGCCCGCTACAAGTCGGGCGTGCTGAGCAAATACTCGCAACTCGCAACCTCGGCCAGCAAAGGTGCCGTCAGCGGTTGACGCGGCAAGCGATGCCCCATGGCGGGCACGACGGCCGGGATCGGAAACGGTCCCGGTCGTCGTGCGCCCTGTGTGATTTGAGACCCGTTTGCTGAGGGACAGACGCCGGCCTGCAGGCAAGTCTGAAGTGTTACCAGAAATAGAAAAATAGAATTAGACCGACCACTGGTTGCTGAATAGGTTTTGAAGAGGCTGAAACTGCAGCTGGTCTTCTGAACCTGGAGGGGTCAATGATCGACGCCGTGCGAATGTCTTGCCCCTCGAGCGGCGAGACCGGTCGGGCCTGCAACCTGTTCGAGAGCTCGATCCACAACGGTCGCGGCGGTCCGGAACCCGGGACGTCGGCCAGGCCGCATTCCCGCGGCGGGTGGCTGGCCGGGCTGCTGATGGCGCTGTTCGGCGTTACCTCCGCGGCGCAGGCGGCGGACTACACGATGACCATCGCCCACCTCTATCCCGACGATCTCACCAACAATGAGACAGCGCCTGCGCTGAAGCACTTCGAGCAACTGGTCAAAACCGCAACCGGGGGCGCGGTCCAGGTCGAGGTCTTCGGCAATGGCGCGCTCGGTGGCGAGGTCGAGGCCGCCCAGCAGGCGCGTGCGGGAAAGACCATTCAGTCGGTGATGCTGGGATCGGGAACGCAGGCGTCCTTCTACCGCAATTACGAAATGATCACGGCGCCGTTTCTGTTTCCCGACTACCGCACGGCCTGGGCCTTCTTCGATTCCGCTTGGTTTGCGGAATTCATGAAGCCGATGGTCGCCGAAAGCGGGCTGCGCTATCTCGGCACGCTCGACGACGGCGGCGGCTTCGTTGCCTTCGCCAACAACAAGCGGCTGATCAAGACGGTCGAGGACCTCAAGGGGATGCGCATTCGCGTCGAGGAAAACCAGGCCCATATGACGATCATGCGGGCGCTCGGCGCCTCGCCCACGCCCTTGCCCTGGGGCGAGTTGCAGACCGGGCTGGCAACGGGTCTCGTCGACGGGCATTTCCATGCGCCGGGCGTCAACGACATCTTCAAGCTCTATGACGTGACCGACTACACGACCTGGAGCGGGCACGTGTACAACACGATCACCTGGAGCGTCAGCGAGGCCTGGTTCAAGGAGTTGCCGCGCGACTATCAGGAAATCATCGTCGCCTCCGCCCGCGAGGCTGTGGCGATGGCCCATGGCATCGCCACGCAGATCACCGTGGTCGGCTGGGTGAACTCCTGCGAGAAGTTCAAGGAATGCCACGTGCTTTCCGACGCGGAGAAGACGCGGATGCGCGACATCGCGCAACCGATCTACCGCGACTGGCTCGTGGAGGAGTTCGGCCCGAAGGCGAAGCTGTTCGATGAGATGCGCGCCGAGATCGATCGCATTCATCAAAGCCAGCGACAGGCAAATCTTAAGCGGTATCTGGACTGACGCCGGTCCGCAGCGACACGTCCCGCTCGTCGCGTGACGAGCGGGAGCGCGGGGAGACTCCGCGCGTCCCTGAGAAGCGGGGACTGCCGGCGCCCGGTTCTGAAGCGCGGTTCTGAGGCCCGTTCTGGCGCTTGCGTCGCGCAACTGTCTGCGAAACCGCCATCCGGTGCACGATCAAGGACCCTTTCGCAATGACCCTGAGACGCCGTCTCCACCGGATAAGCGATGTCGCGAACAAGGCGACAATTGCCGTGTGCGCGGTGTTGCTGGTTGCGATGCTGTTCGTCTCCGCCCTCGGCGTGGCGCTGGAGCTTCTGGCCTCCGCGCTCTCGGCCGCCGGCCGGCGCGAGATGTTCGATGAGGGCATTCTTGCGTGGCTCTACGCCAACACGCGCCCCTCCATCCTGCGCCTGTTCCTTCCCTGGTTCGGCATGCTCAGCATCACCGTCGCCTTCAAATACGGCGAGCATATCGCGATCATGGCCGCCGCGCGGGCCTTGCCCGGCTGGGGGCGCCGGATCGCGCAGGCGGTCAATCTGGCGGCCGTGGCGATCTTCGCGGTGGCGCTGGTCTGGTATGGAGCCGAGTTCTTCCTCGGCGCGACGCATCTCTTCATCGTCTCCGATACGATCCAGGTCTCGCATCGATGGACCGCGGCTGCCGTTCCGGTCGCCGGCGTCGTGCTCTGCCTGCATCTCGTCGACGGCGTGGCGCTGCTGGAGGAGCGCGACGCGGACCTGGCGCTCGACGGCGAGCTCGCGGCGGCAACCGACGGCGGCATGGTTTGGACCCCGGGGGGCTATGCCGCGCCGAAGGCGGAGGCCGGGCAGGCGTCCGCACCGGCCAGCCGGCCACTGGAGACGACACGATGAGCGCCACTTTCGTCTTTGTCTTCCTGATGGTCATCGGCCTGCCGCTCGGCCTTGTCCTGACCGCCGCCGGCCTTGCCGGAGCGGTCTCCATCGGCGGTCTGGATTTTTTGAGCATTCTGCCGGACCGCTTCTATTCGGGCGTGTCCGGCTACGTTTTGATCGCCGTTCCCTATTTCATCATAACCGCCGAGATCATGAACCGCGCCGGCCTGACGGACCGGCTGATCGCCTTTGCAAGCAGCCTGTTCGGGCGGGTGCCCGGCGCCCTGTCGCACGTCAATGTCACCACCTGCCTGATGTTCGCCGGGCTGACCGGCGCGGCGGTCACGGAGACGGCGGCGATCGGGCGCACGCTGATCCCCGCGATGCGACGCGAGGGCTACAGCGCCTCCTATTGCGCGGCGGTGACGGCCTGTTCGGCGATGGTCGGCCCGATCATCCCGCCGAGCATCATCATGATCGCCTATGCCGCGACCCTGAGGGACATTTCCATCCTCGGGCTTTTCGCCGCCGGCATCCTTCCCGGGGTCCTGATGGGGGTCGGAATGCTCGCCGTCAGCGGTGTCGTGTCCTGGCGGCGCGGATACCGCGCCCATGGGCCGGTCCGCTTCCAGGTGATCTTGCGCACGGGGCTCGGCGCGCTTGCCGCGATGGGCATTCCGCTGGTGATCATCGTCGGCGTTCTCAGCGGCCTGACGACGGTGACCGAAGCCTCGGTGATCGCCTGTATCTATGCGCTCGTGCTCGGCGGCGTCGCCTACCGCCGCCTGTCGCGCCGCGACCTCTGGGAGGCGCTGGTCTCCACGGTGAGTTTCAGCGGCGTGGTGTTCCTGCTGCTCGGCGCGTCGAACGTGCTCGGATGGTACGTGACGCGCTCCGGCATCGCCCGCCACGCGGCCGAGACCATCTCGACGATGAGCGACAGTCCGCATGTCCAGATCCTGGCGGTGGCGGCGCTGCTGATCGTCATCGGCATGTTCATCGACGTGCTGCCGGCGATCATCATCGCGGTGCCCGTTCTCGCGCCCGCCCTGGTGGAGCTCGGCTTCGATCCGCTGCACGCCGGCATGGTGATGCTGCTTGCCCTGAACCTCGGCAACATCACCCCGCCGGTCGGCCTCACGCTGATGACGGCGGCGCGCATCGCCAACGCGCCATACGAGGGCGCGGTGCGGGAGGCCGTGCCCTTCATCTGCGCGCATATCGTGATCGTCGTTCTGGCGGCGACCTTTCCGGCAATCACGCTCGCCGTCCCGAGGCTGTTCGGGGTGGCCGGCTAGACGCTCCGCCCGTCGCCGTCTGGCTCGAGGGGCGGAGGAATCGAAGAATGGATGGATGAGGATCATGAACCAATCGGTTGAACGACTGACTGCGGTGCAGGCGAAAATCGCCGCCGCCGAAAAGTCCCGCGGCGGCACGGGCGACCCGGTCACGCTGGTCGCGGTGAGCAAGACCTGGAGCGCGGACGAGATCCGCCCGGTGATCGAGGCGGGCGCGCGCGTCTTCGGCGAGAACAAGGTCCAGGAGGCGCGCGACAAATGGCCGGGGCTGAAGCAGGAGTTCCCCGATCTTGAGCTTCGCCTGCTCGGGCCGCTGCAAACCAACAAGGTCCGCGATGCGGTCGCGCTCTTCGACGTCATCGAGACGCTCGACCGGGAGAAGCTTGCCGCGGAACTTTCCCGCGAGATCCGCAAGCAGGGCCGCGCGCCGCGCCTTTATGTGCAGGTGAACACGGGACGCGAGCCGCAAAAGGCCGGCATCGACCCGGACGAGACGGTCGCCTTCGTCAGGCGCTGCCAGGACGTGCACGGCCTCGCGATCGAGGGGCTGATGTGCATTCCGCCCGCCGGCGAGGACCCGGCGCCGCATTTCGACCTGCTCGCCAGGCTCGCGGACGAAACCGGTCTCAAGCGCCGCTCGATGGGGATGTCGGGTGACTATGAGACCGCCATTCGCCACGGCGCCAGCAGCGTGCGCGTCGGCTCGGCGATCTTCGGCAGCCGCACCTACGCCTGACCCCAATCGCCGACCGCTTTTTCGGGACGTATTGCCATGAACATGCATCACAAGCTCAACTACACCGTGACCCACAGCTTCGACGGGCTCGATATTTCCGACGCCGAAAAGCGCCGGCTTCTCGATATCGCCAGCTGGAACGGCCACGTGCCGACCTTCACCCGCCGCGGGCGCGGCGCCTGGGAGCAGTTGCACGAGCCGGTGGCGCTGAAGAGCGATCCCTCGGTCACCTTCCATGCCGCAAAGCTCAAGGGCGTCGGCCTGTGGAACCCGATCCTGCCGGGCGATGCGGAATATTCCAACAAGCTGCATGACGACGCGAGCAACGATCCCGTCCCGCCGCTCACCGACCTGCTGGAATATCTGGTCACCTATCCGCATTTCGGCATTTCCAACGAGGGCGAGTACAAATACGCCTATTCCTCGCCGAGCCCGATCGGCGGCATCGTGCACGAACGCGCGCATCGCGAGTTCTGGTCGTCGCAACGACTGATCGAGCAAGGCGTGCCGAGCATCGCGCCGCTGGCGGTGATCGAATACGACGAGACCCTGCGGTTTCAGGGCCAGCCGATGGGCGCGGTGATCACGCTGTCGCCGGGCTCCGCCTCCTACCGGATCTCGGAGATCCTGTTCGGCGCTGGGCTGACGCGGGGGACCGATCCCGCCTTTGACGTCCACTATGACGGCATCCGCGAAAGCCTCGGCATCGAGGGCGATCCGGACGACGAGCGCGTGCGGCTGAAGGTGATCCAAGCGCTCGCCCGCGAGGCCGGAAAGCTGCTGCACGATTTCTCGCTGACGGAGATGTACCGCTACTCCGGCGACTGGGGGAACTTCGTCTATTCGGTGGAGAGCAAGCAGCTCTTCCTGATCGATCTCGACAGCGTGCAGGACATCAACCACCTGCCGGGACCGGCCAAGGCGATGCAGGCCTGGCGCGATCTCGTCAGCGCGATCTACCGCATGGTCGGCAAGATCGGCTATCCGACCGCGCTCGACAAATACACGCTGGAAAACCTGATGGAGTTCGATCCGATCACGGCGAAGATCAGCGGCTATTTCCCCGATATTCCCGAAGAGGAGATCCGCCCGCTGTCACGCCGGCTCTGGGGCTATTTCATCCCGCATCTGTTCCTCTTGAAGAAGCACCGCGAAGCGATCCGCAACGACTGGGATGGCGACCGGCGCAAGAGCTACAAGATGGATCACGACCTCTTCTACATCCTGGCGATGACCACGCTCCGGCCGCTCTTCGCCCGCTCTCGGGTGGGGGAGAAATACCCCCATGCGATCACCGAGGAGGAGATGTGGGCGAAGGCCGAGCGGTTCCTCGGCGAGCGCTACGAGTATTTCGCCTATCTGATGCGCCAGCCGGCTCTT
The DNA here is from genome assembly GCA_002709505.1 of Paracoccaceae bacterium. Taxonomy (GTDB): domain Bacteria; phylum Pseudomonadota; class Alphaproteobacteria; order Rhizobiales; family Stappiaceae; genus Stappia. Next base: position 31,677 of record PARB01000065.1, read on the forward strand.
TGAGACGCAGGACAGACCGGACCGACCGCACCGCAGGAGGACACCATGCCGACCACCGTTCCCCGGCTTCTGGAAGAGGCTCATGCCCTGCGCACCAGTGCGATTGCGGTGATCTGCGGCGCGGCGTCGATGACGCATGGCGAACTGATGGCAGAGAGCAACCGGATCGCCAACACGCTGAAGGCCTGCGGTGTGAAGCGGGGCGACCGGGTCGGGGTCTATCTCGACAAGTCGATTGCCTCGCTCGCCAGCCTGATCGGCATCATGAAGGCCGATGCCGTCTGCGTGCCGCTCGATCCGACCGGCCCGGTGGCGCGGATGGCCTTTATCGTCGCCGATTGCGGTGTTCGCGTGCTGATCACGAGCGGCAACAAGCAGGGCCGGCTGGAAGCCCTTCTCGCGGACGGCGGCGAGCTGGATACGGTCGTGGTGGTTGGCGACAGGCCGCTGGACCTGGCCGATGCGAGCTTGCGCATCGTGTCCGCCGCACAGCTCGCCCAGGCCTCGGGCGCGGCGCCGCCGCGCCACGCCCTTGAAGGGGACCTCGCCTATATCCTCTACACGTCGGGCTCGACCGGACGTCCCAAGGGCGTGATGCTCACCCACCGAAATATCGTCGCCTTCGTGGAATGGGCGGCCCGGCAGTTCGATGTCGGCCCGGCCGACCGGGTGTCCTCACATGCGCCGTTTCATTTCGACCTCTCGCTCTTCGATCTCTATGTCACGCTCGCGCGCGGCGCCACCGTGTGCCTGGTGCCGCAGGGGATCGGCTTTCTCGGTGTGGATCTGGTGAAGTTCATCGCCGA
>PARB01000066.1 GCA_002709505.1 Paracoccaceae bacterium
GCGCCGGCCATGTCGGAGGCGAATCCGATCGGACGCGCGCCGCGCACCGGGTCCGCGCCGCCTGGCGCCGGGACGCCCGCGCCGGTCGTTCCCTGGGTTGCCTCGGTCAGCCGATTGCCGGCCTCCGCCCCGGCCGCGACAATGCGACGCGCGGAGGTTTCGAAGCGATCCTGCGCGCCCTTGAGGCCCGCGATTGAGGTCATCAGTGCCGACATGGCGTCCACTCTAGGCCAGAGTGTGTTAACGCTGCTTTTCCGTCGTCCGACGAACTTTACGAATCGCGAGAGCCTCCGCCCCGCTAGGGGCCCGAAAGCCGGATCCGACCGAAATGCTGCTGACCCTGTCCCTCACCGGCCCGTTCTTCGCCGTGGTCGCGCTCGGCTTCTTTGCGGCGCGGAAGGGCTGGATGCCGGACGGGGCGGTCCGCAGCCTGAATGTCTTCGTCTTCTATTTCGCCATGCCGGCCCTGATCATCCGTGCGCTCGGCCGACAGGACATCGCTGCAGCGCTCAATGGTCCGGCCGTTCTCGTCTGGGCGCTCGCCGGCCTGTGCGCCTTCGGCCTTGCCATGGCGATCATGCGTCTCGCCTTCGCCGCGCCGCTGCCTGAAATGGCGCTTGCCGGACAGGCCGCATCGGTTGGAAACATCGGCTTCCTTGCCCTTCCGCTGATGCTGGCCGCCTTTGGCGATGCCGCGGCGCCGCCGATTGCGGTTGCCCTGACAATCGATCTCGTCGTGCTGATCCCGCTCTCCATCGGCCTGCTCGAATGGTCCGCCGGCAAGAGCGGCGGCACGGCGAAGATGCTGACCAGTGTGGCGCGCGGGGTGGTGGCCAATCCGTTCATGCTGGCGATTGCCGCGGGCGGCGCACTGTCGCTCTCCGGACTGACGCTGCCTGGACCGATCGACCGGTTCTTCGTCTTTCTCGGCAGTGCTGCGGGTGCGACCGCGCTGTTTTCGCTTGGCGTCTCGCTTGCCGCGCGCCGGGTCGGCGGTGACGGACGCGCCATCGCGCTTCTGGTCGCGCTGAAGCTTGTCGCCCATCCGCTGCTCGTTTTCGCCCTGGCCCGGGTCTTCGGCCTCGATCCCTTGCAGACCGGGTTGCTGATGGTCATCGCGGCCATGCCGATTGCCGGAAACGTCTTCGTCATCGCGGAGCGCTACGGCGTGCTGGTCCAGCGGCTTTCGACCGCGATCCTCGTCTCCACCGCGCTCGGGGTGATCACCGTGTCGCTTGCGGTGATGGCGGCACAGGGCTGACAAAGCCGGCAAACCGCCCCATATCCGGTAGACCACCCCGGTTGTCCGCAACCGCGTCCCCCGTCTTTCAAGGAACATCATGCGCGATCCCGAAAACCCGCTGCTCGCCTCCTGGAGCGGCCCTTACGGCCTTCCGCCCTTTTCCCGCATCGAGACGCATCACTACCCGCCCGCCTTCGAAACGGCACTGAAGGAGGCCCGGAGCGAGGTCGAGGCCATCGCCAACGCCCGGGAGACGCCCAGCTTCGACAACACCATCGCGGCGCTGGAACGCGCCGGCGAACGGCTGACGCGGGTTGCCTCGACCTTCTTCAATCTCGCGAGCGCGAACACCTCGCCCGAGCTTCAGGCGATCGAGCGCGACCTGGCACCGAAGCTTGCCCGCCATTCCAGCGAGACGCTGCTCAACCAGACACTGTTTGCACGCATCACGCAGCTTTGGGCCGACCGCGACACGCTTGGCCTCGTCCCGGAGCAGGCACGGGTGCTGGAGCGCTACCATTCGATGTTCCAGCGCGCCGGCGCCGGGCTGAGCGATGCGGATCGCGCGCGCATGAGCGAGATCACCCAAGAGCTCGCCGTGCTGGGCACGCAGTTCTCGCAGAATATTCTGGCCGATGAAGCCGCTTACCGGCTCGTGCTGGATGGCGAGGCGGATCTCGCCGGCCTGCCGCCGTTCCTGCGCGCGGCGGCCGCGGAAGCCGCCGAGGAACGCGGCCTTGCGGGAAAGCACGTCATCACGCTGTCGCGCTCGCTGATCGAACCGTTCCTGCAGTTTTCCACCCGCCGCGACCTGCGCGAGGCGGCCTTCACGGCCTGGCGCGCACGCGGAGAAAACGGCGGCGACACGGACAACCGGGAGATCATCTCCCGCACCCTGAAACTGCGGCGCGAGCGCGCCAGATTGCTCGGCTTTGAGGATTTTGCCGCCTACAAGCTCGACGACAGCATGGCCAAGACGCCCGAAGCCGTGCGCGACCTGCTGGAAAGCGTCTGGCGCCCGGCGGCGGACAAAGCGCGGCGCGAAGCCAGGGCCCTACAGGACCTGGCCGCGCAGGATGGCGACAACATCGAGATCGCCCCTTGGGACTGGCGTTTCTACGCGGAGCGCGTGCGCCAGCGCGACCACGCCATCGACGAGGCGGAGCTGAAGCCCTACCTCCAGCTCGAGGCGATGATCGAGGCCGCCTTCGACACCGCGACGCGCCTGTTCGGGCTGACCTTCGAGGAGCAGCACGGGCTCGATCTCTATCATCCGGACGTGCGCGCCTTTGCGGTGCGCGACCGAAACGGCAAGTACATCGGCCTGTTCCTCGCCGACTATTTCGCCCGCGCCTCGAAGCGCTCGGGCGCCTGGATGAGCGCCTTCCGCCAGCAGCAGAAGCTTGCCGGCGACATCACCCCGATCATCGTGAACGTGATGAATTTCGCCAAGGCGCCCAAGGGCGAAAAGACCCTTTTGACCTTCGACGACGCGCATACGCTGTTTCACGAGTTCGGCCATGCGCTGCACGGCCTGCTGTCGAATGTCACCTACCCGATCGTGTCCGGAACCTCGGTCTCCCGCGACTACGTGGAACTGCCGTCGCAGCTTTACGAACACTGGCTCGACCAGCCGGAAACACTGCAGCGCTTCGCGGTGCATGTGGAGACGGGAAAGCCGATGCCGGACGATCTGCTTGAGCGCGTCCTTGCCGCTCGCACCTTCAATTCCGGCTTCGACACGGTCGAGTATCTCGCCTCGGCGCTGTTCGATCTCGACGCCCATACAGCGCCTGAGGACATGACGGATGTGACGGCGCTGGAGGCCGCGACACTGACGCGAATGGACATGCCGAAGCAGATCGCGATGCGGCACCGGCCCACGCATTTCGCCCATGTGTTCTCCGGTGAGAACTACGCATCGGGCTACTACAGCTACATGTGGTCGGAAGTGATGGATGCGGATGCCTTCACCGCCTTCACAGAAGCGGGCGACATCTTCGACCCGGCGACGGCCGCGCGGCTTTACGAGCACATCTATTCCACCGGCGGACGCCAGGACCCGAAGGACGCCTATATCGCCTTTCGCGGCGCGCTGCCGGACGCAAGCGCCCTGCTGAAAAAGCGCGGCTTTGCCTGACAAGCCTGATCGTCGGCGGCGCGCAGGTCGCGCGCCGCCTTCATCACCGCTCGATCAGAGGAACTCGACCTTGCCGGTGCCAATGTCGTAGACCGCGCCGACGACCTTCACCCGGCCGGCGGCCACGGCGTCAGCGACGATGGGGGTTGCCGCTGTCAGCATCTCGACGTTGTAGAGCACATTCTCCCGGGTCGCGGCGTCGACCGGATCAGCCGGCTTTTTCGCAAGCGCCCGTTCCACGCCGGGCTTGAGGGCGTTGACCAAATCCGGCAGATGCCCGGGCAGCTCGGTTCCGTTCTCGATGACATCGATCGTCGCTTTGACCGCACCGCAATTGCTGTGGCCGAGCACGACAAGCAACGGAATGCCGAGAACGGCAACACCGTATTCGATGCTGGCAAGGCCGTTCCCGTCAACGAAATTGCCGGCAACCCGCAGCACGAAGAGCTCTCCCGGTCCCTGATCGAAGACAAGCTCCGGCGACACGCGGGAATCGGCGCAGGACAACAGGCCGGCAAAGGGAAACTGCACGCCGGCGCGCGCCATCCGTCCGACGGAGAAATCGGCATTGGCCGGCTGATTGGCCGTATAGCGCCCGTTGCCGTCCTTCAGACGCGCCAGCGCCTTGTCGGGATCGATGTCATTGGGTGCAGCCGGCGCTTCATCCGCAAACGCCTGACCGGGAAGCGCGAATCCGCCGGCGAATGCGGTGGAGGCGGCCGCGGCACCGAGCCCGAAGAGGCCGCGCCGCGTCAGATCGAACGCATGATCGTTACACATAGACTGAAATTCCTTGTCCCGCGTCGCGGTGGCCTTACCGGAGGTTCCGGAAATCGGCATGCGACATGCGGCCGGCAGAACCGGAGCGCACAACCCCGACGAAAATGAAGGGGCGAAACGACGCCCGTGCGGACCGCAAGAGGCACCGGGCAGCAGCAGTGCCGCCGCCGGTCAGGGTCAAGTCTTTAGCAGGACGCGCGCCTGCGCAAACCCTGAAACCGCTGACTACCCGATATTCCTGTGTGTTGTTTCCAAAAGATTATCTTTTCAAATCAATATGTAAGCATCGAAGGCGCGGAGTAACGCAGGGTCTTCCAAGGATCTCGTCACCGTTTCCTAGCCGTTTGCCAGCAGGCCCTCGACATAAGGGGCAAAGCTGCGCCAGCACTCGACGACGAAGGTTTCCGGGCCGGTGCGCCAGAGCACGATCTCCGCCTTGGTGAACAGCGTTCGCGTCACCTGTCCGACGGGAAACGCCCCCTCGTCCAGGTCCAGAAACACCTGGGTGTTGAGCAGGGCTGCCGCACGCGGGCCGCTGACGATCAGCGCCACGTTTCGCTCCGAGACATCGACCAGCGCGTGCGGATGCGTCCCGACCGCTGTCGCGATCTCGTCGCACAGGGTCATGGCAAGGGCCCAGGGCACCTCCTCGCCGACGGTCCCGGATGCGGCAAGCAACAGCCATTCGTCGGGCCCAAGCCAGAGTGCAGCTCGCTGGCCGACAGGATTGGCGGCAAGCGGCGCCATCGGCAGCGACGCGCCGAAGGCCGCACCGGCCTTGCCGGCGGCCGTGGCATCACCGCGAAAGGCAAGACGGGCCAGCGGGGCCGCCCGGGTCACGGTGACATCGGGACGTGAGACGACGGAGGCGCCTTCCGTCGTGGCGGGAGCATAAAGGGCGGTGTCAGGCATTGAGCCGGCTCCCTTCCGGATCGACAAACACGGGCTGGACGACCTCGACCGCGATGCCGCCGTTCGGCATCGGAACATGAAGGGTCTCGCCGATCCGGTCGCGACCGCCGGCGATCATCGCCAGCGCGATCGGGCGACCGGCGGCGGGCGACTGATAGGACGAGGTGACGTGACCAAGCGCGGAGGTACCGCGCGCCGGTGACCGCTCGACGGTCACCTGGGCGCCCTCTTCCAGCAAGGTCTTGCCGTCCTTCGTCAGCAGACCGACCATCTGCTTGCGCCCCTCGGCGACCAGATCGGGCCGCGCCAGCGAGCGTTTGCCGACGAAATCGGGTTTCTTCTTGCCGATGGCCCAGCTCATGCCGACGTCGTCCGGCGTGACGGTGCCGTCGGTTTCCTGTCCGACGATGATGTAGCCCTTCTCGGCACGCAGCACATGCATCGCCTCCGTGCCATAGGCGCAGCCGCCAAGCTTTTCGACATTGGCCCAGACCGCTTCCCAGACCGCGCGGGCGCGCGACGGTGGCACGTTGATCTCGTAGCCGGCCTCGCCGGTGAAACTCATGCGAAAGAGACGGCAGGGCACGCCGCCCATCACATGGCCCTCGCGAAGCGACATATGCGGGAAGGCGTCGCCCGACAGGTCGATATCGTCGACGAGCGGGGCAATCGCCTCGCGCGCCTTGGGCCCCTGAACGGCAATCACCGCCCATTGCTCGGTGGTCGAGGTCAGCCAGACGTTCAGGTCGCTCCATTCGGTCTGGAGATAGTCTTCCATGTGGGCGAGCACGCGCGGCGCGCCGCCGGTCGTGGTGGTGACATGGAAGCGGTCGTCCGCAAGCCGCCCGACAACGCCGTCGTCCATGATGAAGCCGGCCTCGTTGAGCATCAGCCCGTAGCGCAGCTTGCCGACGCCGAGTTTCGTCCAGGGATTGGTGTAGATGCGGTTGAGGAATTCCGCGGCATCCGGGCCGACGATCTCGATCTTGCCGAGTGTGGTCGCATCGAAGATGCCGACGCTCTCGCGCACCGTGCGGCACTCGCGGGCGACCGCGTCATGCATGTCCTCGTCGCCCTTAGGGAAATACCAGGCGCGCTTCCACAGGCCGACATCCTCGAACGCGGCGCCCTGCTCCGCCGCCCAGTCGTGGATCGGCGTCTTGCGCACGGGATCAAAGAGGTCTCCGCGCGAGGTGGTCGCCAGCGTCCCGAAGGTGACCGGCGTATAGGGCTGGCGAAAGGTGGTGAGGCCCACCTGAGGGATCTCGTTGCCGAGCGCGCCGGAGGCAATCGACAGCGCGTTCATGTTCGACAGGCGGCCCTGGTCAGTGGCCATGCCGGTCGTCGTGTAGCGCTTGATGTGCTCGATGGAGTGCATGCCCTCGCGCACGGCAAGCTTCACGTCCTTGGCCGTGACGTCGTTCTGGAAATCGACGAAGGCGCGTACGCGCGCCGCATCGCGGTCATGCGGCACGGCGCCGAGCCACCAGCCGCCGCCGGCGTCGCCGCCGGTTGCCGCGAAACTCGGCGCCTCGCCCGCGTGTCCGGCAGCGGTCGCCGCAGCGACGCCGGCGCGTGCGCCGTCGGCGAGCACCTCGGCGAGACCGTCGATGCCCCTGCAGCTTCCCGCCGAGCGCTGCGCCTGCACGGGATCGCCCGGCAGGAAGGCGCCCGCGTCGGCCTGCCAGTCGAGCTTGCCGCGCGCCTGCGAATGCAGGCTGACGTTGGGCGTCCAGCCGCCCGACATCAGCAGGCAATCGGCCTCGACCTCGCCGGCGGACAGTACGCCGGCGTCCGAAATCCGGCCGAGAAGAACGCGTTTCACGCGCGTCTTGCCGATAACGCCGGTCACGGCACAGCTTGTTTCCACGGGAATGCCGAGAGACCCAGCACGCTCGACGAGAGCCGCCGGCGGCTCGGCGCGCAGATCGGCGATCACCGCAATCGTGCCGCCGGCCTCGGCGATGTCGAAGGCGGCGCGCCAGGCACTGTCGCAGGCGGTCGCAACCGCAATCGCCTTGCCGGGCACGACGCCGTAGCGATTGGCGTAGATGCGGCCCGCCTCGGCCATCATCACGCCGGGGCGGTCGTTTTCCGGAAAGACCAGCGGGCGCTCGATGGCGCCGGTGGCGAGCACGACCTCTTTCGCCCTGACCTGCCACATGCGTTCGCGCGGGAGCGCCGGATCCGGTTCCGCCAGATGGTCGGTGACCCGCTCGGCGAGCGCGAGGAAGTTCTGGTTGAAATAGCCGAAGACGGTGGTGCGCGGCAGGAGCGTGACGCGCGGATTGTTGCCAAGTTCTCCAAGCGCGTCAGTCACCCAGTCGGCAGCGGGTTTGCCTTCGATCTCCGCGCCGCGCTCATGCAGCAGGCTGCCGCCGAATTCCGCCTGTTCGTCGGCGAGGATCACGCGGGCGCCGCTGCGCGCGGCCGCAAGGGCCGCGGCAAGCCCGGCCGGTCCGCCGCCTGCGACCAGCACGTCGCAATGGGCATAGGTGTTGGCGTAAGTGTCGGTATCCGGCTTCGTCGGCGCCTTGCCGAGACCGGCGGCGGCGCGGATGAAAGGCTCATAGACCCTGTTCCAGAAGCTCTTCGGCCACATGAAGGTCTTGTAGTAGAAGCCGGCAACGAAGAGCGGCGACAGCTTGTCGTTCACCGCGCCGATGTCGAAGGCAAGCGACGGCCAGCGGTTCTGGCTTTCCGCCGCCAGCCCCTCGTGGATCTCGACCTGTGTCGCGCGCAGGTTCGGGGTCGCCTCGCCGCCGGCGTGTTTCGCCCGGCTGCGGGCAACGCCGACCAGCGCGTTCGGCTCTTCCGAGCCGGCGGTGACGATGCCGCGCGGGCGGTGATACTTGAAGGAGCGGCCGACCAGATGGACATCGTTGGCCAGAAGCGCCGAGGCGAGCGTGTCGCCGGCAAAGCCCTGGTATCGCTTGCCGTCGAAGGTGAAGGTGACCGGCGTGCCGCGATCGATGCGCCCGCCTTCGGGCGTGCGGTTTTGCTGTGTCACTGTGCGCCCTCCCTGGCGAGCGCCTCGAGATCCGGACATTTTTCGCCGGTCTTGTAGACGCAGACGAAGCGGTCGCTCACGGTGTGGCGCACGGCGTTGAAGAAGCGTCCGCAGCCATGGACGTGACGCCAGCGCTCGGCCAGCAGCCCCTTGGGGTTGCTGCGCATGTAGAGGAATTCGGCCCATTGATGATCGTCGAGATCGGCGGGTTGCGCCGGGCGGTCGATATGTGCCTCGCCGCCGTAGCGAAACTCGATCTCGGGGCGTTCGACGCCGCACCAGGGACAGGAAATCAACAGCATCGGCCTTGCCTCAATGTGCCACGGCGGCAGCCGCCGCCTCGTCGATCAGCCGGCCGGTGCGAAACCGGTCCAGCGTGAAGGGCGCGTTGATCGGGTGCGGCTCGTCGCGCGCGATGGTATGCGCAAAGACATGCCCCGATCCCGGTGTCGCCTTGAAGCCGCCCGTGCCCCAGCCGCAATTGACGAAGAGCCCCGGCACCGGCGTCTTGCCGATGATCGGCGAGCGATCCGGCGTGACGTCGACGATGCCGCCCCAGTTGCGCAGCATGCGCATGCGGCGAAACATCGGAAACAGCTCGCAGATCGCATCGACCGTATGGGTGGTGATCTGCAGCCCCCCGGTCTGGCTGTAGGACACATACTGGTCGGTGCCGGCGCCGATCACCAATTCGCCCTTGTCGGACTGCGACAGATAGGCGTGCACCGTGTTGGACATGACCACGCAGGGGAAGCACGGCTTGACCGGCTCGGAGACGAGCGCCTGCAGCGGGTTCGATTCCAGCGGCATGCGCACGCCCGCCATGTCCATCACGACGCTGGTGTGACCGGCCGCGACGACGCCGATCTTCCTGGCGCCGATGAAGCCGCGCGAGGTCTCGACGCCGGAGACGGACCCGTCGGCCGCGCGGCGGATGCCGGTGACCGCGCAGTTCTGGATGATGTCGACGCCGTATTTGTCGGCGCCGCGGGCATAGCCCCACGCGACCGCGTCGTGACGGGCGACGCCGGCCTTGCGCTGGAGGGCCGCGCCCATCACCGGATAGCGGATGTTCTTCTCGATGTTGAGCGGCGGGCAGTAGGCCTTGGCCTCCTCCGCGCTCAGCCACTCGTTCTGGACGCCGGCGAGCCGGTTGGCGTGGACATGGCGCTTGAACACCTGAACATCGTGCACCGTATGCGCCAGCATCATGACGCCGCGCGCGGAATACATCACGTTGTAGTTCAGCTCCTGCGAGAGGTCCTGCCACAAATCCATGGCGTGATCGTAGAGACCCTCGCTCTCCTCCCACAGGTAGTTGGAGCGCACGATGGTGGTGTTGCGGCCGGTGTTGCCGCCGCCGAGCCAGCCCTTTTCCAGCACCGCGACATTGGTGACGCCGTGCTCCTTGGCCAGATAATAGGCGGTCGCGAGGCCGTGACCGCCGGCACCGATGATGATCACGTCATAGTCGGGCTTGGGGTCGGGCTTGCGCCACTGGTGGCCCCAGTCCTGATGGGCGTTGACCGCCTTGCGGGCCAGTTCCCAGAACGAGAAACGGGTCATGCGAACCTCGGTTGTGTCGCCCGGGCGGCCTTGCCCCCGCGCATCGTCCCTGATTTGTGCCGTCGCACGCGCTCGGGCGCTTGCATAAAACCGACATCGGGGCGGTCCAATGCGTCGCCTTCCGGCGAGCGGTGTGCCGGTTCAGCGCTCGCGCCGCGACAGCTCAGCAAGACCGGCAAGCGCAACCGATGCCCAGGCCAGGATCAGCAGGCCACCGCCAAGCGGGGCCGCGAAGGCGAAAAGCCGCTGGCCCAGAAACGCGCGCGCGGAAAGATCGCCGCAAAAGAGTGTCAGACCAACCGCCGCGATCCAGCAGATCGCAGTCCCCGCGCCGCGCGGCGTCAGGCCCGTGGCCAGGCTGAGAAACAGGAACAGCGGCGCATGGGCCAGGAGCATGCGGGCTGCGGGATCGAGCAACGCGCCGGCCGGCGAATGCGTGGCCGCAGCGGACAGTCCGACGCCAAGCAACCCGGAAAGCCCCGCCAGAACGAGCGGAAGGGCGCGCGGCGTGGAAGACGGCGTGTCGCCCGCCCCCGTCACGTGCCGTCCCCGTGCCTTTGCAGCGACATGCCGGCAGCGCTCCAGGCGCCCGGCCAGACCTCGGCCCCGCCGGCGCGCAAGGTCCGGATCTCGCCGACCGGAACGTCGACGACGAGATACGGCTCTTCGCCAGCCATCCCGTCGACGGGCGGCAGTTCGCCGCCGATCCCGGTGTAGCCGAGGCTCGGCTCGCAGGGCAAATAGAGCGCCGCGCCGGAGACATTGGTGTCATTTTGCGTGGTGCCGGGTGCGGCCCCCACGACACCGCAGACGGCGACGGCGCTCATCAGCTCGACGGCCCGCGCCCTGGCACAGCCGAACACGCGATGATAGCCGGCCAGGCTCGAGGTCATCGACGGGACTAGAAGCACGTCCGGCGCATCCTGCGCGATCAGGCAGGAGAGCGCCGGCATCTCGACGTCGAGGCAGATCAGCATCGCCATGCGCACGCCCTCTATCTCGAACAGCGGCACATGGGCGCCGGGCGTGAGCAGCCAGGTCTCGGGGTCTTTTTCAAACGGGGTCAGCGCAAGCTTGTCGTGGACCACCTCGCGCCCGTCGGCGAGCAGCGCGAAGGCGCGGTTGACGTAACCGCCCTGACCACCGGGGGCGGGCCAGGGCATGGAGCCGGCGATCAGGGAGATCCCGTGCCGGGCGACAAGGTCCTTCAGCGCGGGAAGAAGCGCATCGGCTTCACCCGCCATCCAGGCGAGTTCCTCCGTCGGCAAAAGGCCATCGGGTTTCCAGGCAAGGAATGCCTCGCTCAGATATTCGGGGAGAACGAGCAGCCGCGCGCCGTCGTTGCGCGCGCGTTCAAGCCGCGCAGCGATCCCGGCGAGAAAAGCGTCGCGGGAGGCACCGCCTGTCGAAAGATTGTAGGCGCAAAGCGCGAGGCGAAAGGAATCCGTTGTCATGGGGCGGGATGCTGACCGCAAAGACGCTCGAATTCAAGCGCATGCGACCGGGATCGGGGACCCCGCGTCGAATTGCCCGCAAAACACCCCGATTTCGCGGTTCAATCCTGCGTGGTCAGGATCTTTGCGGCCATCAGCAAGGTGGCGAGCACCAGCCCGGAGCGCAGCGGCGTGACAGCCGCGTCCTTCTCCGGCAGCACGCCGACGACACCGCGCGCGCGCATCGTCTGCAAAGCGCGGTCCGCATTGTCCGCCGCCTGATCGACATCCGACATCAGCCGGCGCAATTGTGCCCTCGGAGACATGATTCCATCCCACATTCACCATCCATCTTCAGGGTATGGGGACAGTCTTTCCGTAGTGTTAATGGCCGGCAAAAACTGCCGGGACAGATGTGCCGACGCCTTACATCCGGCTTAGCCGCGGGTCGGCCGCATCCAGCACCCGGAACTGCACACGCTCGCGCCCTTGCCAGGTGTCAAGCGAGAGGCAGCCGGCGACATGCAGCGGATCGCCGCGCTTCTCCAGAAGCATCTTGCCAAGCGGCGTGTCCGCCGCCTTGAAGGCAATCGCCTTGAGGCTTCCGCCGCCGCCATCGGCCAGCGTCAACCGGACGTGGCCCTTGCCGACGGTGTCGGCGTAGGACACCCGGTGGCTCGGCAGCGCGAAGACCGGCTCGGGATGTCCCGCTCCAAAGGGGCCGGCCTGTTCCAGCGCATGCACCAGATCCGTGCTCGCCGCCGATGCCGTCAGCGCGCCGTCGATCTTCAGCTCGTTTTCGGCGCGCGCCACCTCGACCTGTGCAGCCAATGCCGTATCGAGGAAGGCGGAGAGATCGGCGAGACGCTCGCGGCGCACGGTGAGGCCCGCGGCCATGGCGTGGCCGCCACCCTTTTCCAGAATGCCCTCGTCCACGGCCTTGCGCACGGCTGCGCCGAGATCGACGCCGGGAATGGAGCGCCCCGACCCGGTTCCCTTGCCGTTCACGTCATAGGCGATGGCGAAAGCCGGACGGCGGTAGCGGTCCTTCAGCCGCGAGGCGACCAGGCCGACGACACCGGGGTGCCAGCCGTCGGACCCGGTCAGCAGGACGCTCGGATCGCTGTCCTCGACGGAGACCAGCGCCTGGGCATCGCCCTCCTCCAGCATGATGGCTTCCATCGCCTGGCGTTCGCCGTTCAGCCGGTCGAGCGTTTCGGCGATCGTGCGGGCCTCGTCCATGTCATGGGTGGTGAGAAGTCGCGCGCCAAGGGCGGCATCGCCGATGCGCCCGCCCGCATTGATGCGCGGGCCGACCATAAAGCCGAGATGATAGGGCGATGGCGGACCATGAACCCGCGCGACATCGCACAGTGCCGCAAGCCCGACATTGGCGCGGGAATGGAGCGCCACAATGCCCTTGCGCACGAAGGCGCGGTTGAGCCCCCTGAGCGGCACCACGTCGCAGACGGTTCCAACGGCCGCGAGGTCGAGAAGCGCCAGAAGATCCGGCTCGCGGCTGCCCTTGAACAGTCCCCGGCGGCGCAATTCCCGATTGAGGCCGACCACGAACAGGAAGGTGACACCGACCGCCGCTAGATGGCCGAGACCGGAGAGATCGTCCTGGCGGTTCGGGTTGACGAGCGCGACCGAGTGGGGAAGCTTTTCGCCGACCTGGTGATGATCGAGCACGACGACGTCGAGCCCGACGCTTCGCGCCTCCTCGAACGCCTCGAAGGAGGTGCTGCCGCAATCGACACAGACCAGCAGGCCGGCGCCCTCCTCCCGCAACAGGCGGATCGCGGGCCCGTTCGGCCCGTAGCCTTCGATGATGCGGTCGGGGATATGGATGCGGTTGCGGGTGCCGAGCGCGGAGAGATAGCGGCTCAACAGCGCGGAGGAGGTGGCACCGTCGACGTCGTAGTCGCCGAAGATCGCGATGGTGTCGCCGGCCTGGATCGCGTCGGCGACGCGGGCCGTGCCCGCTTCCAGATCGCGCAGCACCGACGGGTCGGGCATCAGCGCCCTGATCGTCGGATCGAGAAAGGCTTCGGCGCCGTCAATCGTCACGTCCCGGGCGGCCAGCACCCGCGCGACGATCTCCGGAATGCCGCTGCGCTGCGCGATGGCGAGCGCCGCGGCGTTTTGCTGGGCGCTGAGACGCTCCCGCCAGACGCGTTCGCCGGCGGAACGCCCGACCCCAAGCACCTGACGGCGTGTTTCGCGTTCGGCCGGGGACTGGGTGCTCATGCGCGGCGTCCGTCGTGCGGCTTGGGCGCGATGCGCCTCAATCCAGGTGGAATTTCTCGACCTGCGTGTGACGCGCCTTGATGTAGCGCACCGTGCCGGTGGTGGAGCGCATCACGACCGTGTGGGTGGTGATATCGTTGCGGCCGAAGCGCACGCCCTGCAGGAAGTTGCCGTCGGTCACGCCGGTGGCGGCGAAGAGCACGTCGCCGGTCGCCATCTCTTCCATGGTGTATTTGCGCTTGATGTCGGAGATGCCCATCTTGTGCGCGCGTTCCACCTGCTCGTCGCGGGTGATGACGAGCCGGCCCTGCATCTGGCCGCCGATGCAGCGAAGAGCGGCTGCCGCAAGCACGCCTTCCGGCGCGCCGCCAATGCCCATGTAGATATCGATGCCGGTCTCGTCCGGGTCGGTAGTGTGGATGATGCCGGCAACATCGCCATCGCCAATCAGGCGAACGGAAACGCCGGTCGCGCGCAGGTCCTCGATCAGGCGGGCGTGACGCGGACGGTCAAGCACGCAGGCCGTGATTTCCGCAACCGGAACGCCCTTGGCCTTCGCCAGCGCCTCGATGTTTTCCGCCACGGGCGCGTCGAGATCGACGATGCCGGCCGGATAGCCCGGACCGACGGCGATCTTGTCCATGTAGCTGTCGGGAGCGTTCAGGAGGCCGCCCTTCGGCGCCAGCGCGATCACGGCCAGCGAGTTGGGCAGGTTCTTGGCGCAGATCGTCGTGCCTTCCAGCGGATCGAGCGCGATGTCGACGGCGGGGCCCTTCCCCGTTCCGACCTTCTCGCCGATGTAGAGCATCGGCGCCTCGTCGCGCTCGCCCTCGCCGATGACCACCATGCCGTCGATGGGCAGGCAATTGAGTTCGCGGCGCATGGCATCGACGGCAGCCTGGTCGGCGGACATTTCATCGCCGCGTCCGCGCAGGCGCGCGGCGGCGACGGCGGCGCGTTCGGTCACGCGGGCCAGTTCCAGGGTCAGAATGCGGTCGAGAGCTTCACTATGCGCAGCGTCGGAGGTGGACATCGGATTTCCTCAAATCGGGGTCAACAAGGGGTCAACGGAGCTTTTCGATGCGGATCATCTGGGGCGTTCCCGCCACCACATTCCTCGCGGTGATTGTCCCCAGTGCCCGTTTCACGGCAGCTTCCGTGGTTTCATAGGTGGTCAGGATCACCGGTTGGGGCGAATCGCCATGCGTCTCCGCCTCGGTGTGGGTGCGTGTGCGGTCGCGCTGGACGATGGATTCAAGCGAGATGCCCTCGTCCGCCATGATCCGCGCGATCTCGGCAAAGGCGCCGGAACGGTCATAGACCGCCAGGCGGATATAGTAGCCACCCTCGTGCATGCGCATCCGCGCTGCCTTGTAGGGGGCAAGTTCATGCGCCGGCATGCCGAGCGTCGGCACGGAAAGGCCGCGCGCCACGTCGACGATGTCGCCGAGCACGGCGGAAGCGGTTGCGCTGCCGCCGGCGCCGGGGCCGACCAGCACCACTTCGCCGACCGCGTCGCCGTCGATCGCCACCGCGTTCAGCACGCCGTCGATGCGCGCGATGGCCGAAGCCTTCGGCACCATGGTGGGATGGACGCGCTGCTCGATGCCGCTATCGGTGCGCTGGGCAACGCCGAGCAGCTTGATGCGGTAACCGAGCTCGCTTGCCGCCTCGATATCGGCGCGGGTGATGGAGGAGATTCCCTCCAGATAGATCTTCTCGCTGTTGATCTGCGATCCGAAGGCGAGCGACGTCAGGATCGCCAGCTTGTGCGCCGTGTCGTTGCCCTCAATGTCGAAGGTCGGATCAGCTTCGGCATAGCCGAGACGCTGGGCGTCGGCGAGGCAATCGGAGAAGTCGAGTCCGTCCTGCTCCATGCGGGTCAGGATGTAATTGCAGGTGCCGTTGAGAATGCCGTAGACGCGGTCGATCTCGTTTCCAGCCAGCGACTCGCGCATGGTCTTGATCACCGGGATGCCGCCGGCGACCGCCGCCTCGTAGGACAGGCTGACCTTGTTGTCTTCCGCCAGACGCGCAAGCTCGACGCCATGTTTGGCAAGCAGCGCCTTGTTGGCGGTGACCACCGACTTGCCGGCGGCAAGGGCGGCGCGCACGCTGTCCTCGGCCGGCCCGTTGTCGCCGCCGATCAGCTCGACGAAAACGTCGATGTCGGGAGAACCGGCAAGCGCAACCGGATCGTCGAACCATGCCATGGCGGAGAGATCCGCGCCCCGGTCGCGCGTGCGGTCGCGCGCGCTCACCGCGCTGACGCGCACGGAGCGGCCGCAGCGCGCGGCCAGTGCCGACGACCTGGTTTCCAGAAGATGCAACAGGGAGGCGCCAACCGTCCCCAAGCCCGCGACGCCGACGCGCAGTTCAGTGGTCATAAATCCGCAATCCGTTTGTGAGCCGTGTGGCAGAGGCGCCGAACGTGCCGCGCCTAACCCGATACCTCGATGGGGATCACGTTGTGCAACGTTTTGTCTGCGGTTTCAAGGAAGCGGCGCAGCCCGCGGGCCGCCTGGCGAATGCGCTGCTCGTTTTCCACCAGTGCGATGCGCACATGGCCGTCGCCGTACTCGCCAAAGCCGAGGCCGGGCGCAACCGCAACGTCGGCGTGCTCGATCAAAAGCTTGGAGAACTCGACGGAGCCGAGATGGCGGAATTTCTCCGGGATCGGAGCCCAGGCGAACATGCTCGCTTCCGGGGGCGGGATGTCCCATCCGGCGCGCCCGAAAGATTCCACCAGCGTGTCGCGGCGCTTCCTGTAGATCGCGCGCGCTTCGACGATGCAGTCGTCCGGCCCGTTCAGCGCGGCGGTCGCCGCCACCTGGATCGGCGTGAAGGCGCCATAGTCGAGATAGGACTTCACCCGCGCCAGCGCCGAGATCAGCCGCTCGTTGCCGACCGCAAAGCCCATGCGCCAGCCCGGCATCGAATAGGTCTTGGACAGCGAGGTGAATTCCACCGCGACATCGATGGCGCCCGGCACCTCGAGAATGGAGGGCGGCGGCGTCTCGCCGAAGTAGATCTCGGAGTAGGCGAGATCGGACAGAACGAAGATGTCGTGCTTCTTGGCGAAGGCGACGACGTCCCGGTAGAAGTCGAGCTCGGCGACCGAGGCGGTCGGGTTCGCCGGATAGCACAGGATCATCGCGATCGGCTTGGGCACGGAATGCACCAGCGCGCGTTCCAGCGCGTGAAACACCTCCGGCCCCGGCTCGGACGGGATAGCCCTCAGCACCGCGCCGGCCATCAGGAAGCCGAAGGCGTGGATCGGATAGCTCGGGTTGGGCACCAGCACGACATCGCCCGGCGCGGAAATCGCCTGCGCCATGTTGGCGAAGCCTTCCTTGGAGCCGAGCGTCGCCACGACCTGGGTTTCCGGGTTCAGCTTCACGCCGAAGCGGCGCTCGTAGTAGGCGGCCTGCGCGCGTCGAAGGCCGGGAATGCCCTTGGACGAGGAATAGCGGTGGGTCCGGGGGTTCTGCACCGTTTCGGTGAGCTTTTCGACGATGTGCTTCGGCGTCGGCAGATCGGGATTGCCCATGCCGAGATCGATGATGTCGGCGCCGCCGGCGCGCGCCTTGGCCTTCAGACGGTTGACCTGTTCGAAGACATAGGGCGGCAGGCGCCGGGTTTGGTAGAATTCTTCCATGGTTCGATCCTCGCCCGCAGGCTGCAGAACGGCGCGCGCGGCCCCGCGTTTTCCGTTCGATCCGTCATGACGCAATCCCGCGCGCTCAGCGCTTCGGGTCGCGGGGTTTTATCAGGCGCGACGCGCGCGCGCATCGGCAAAAAATCAAGATCGACCTGCAAATTGTGCAAAGCCGCGCACGCCGCGGCGTCACTGGTCCGCCGGACCTTCAATGTCCTGAACGGCGCGGTCGGCGTGTTCGGCCCAGAGCCTCTTCAGCGCTTCGGCCGACGTCGTGGCGCGAGGCGTTGCGATCGCGTCCCGGTCGCGGGCAAGTTCCTGGAGGCGCATCCGCTGCTCTTGCGCCTGCTCGTAGGACATCAGCCCGCGCGAGATCGACGGGGCCCCGCTCAGCGCGCCGGTCGACGCGCTTCCCGCAGGAGCGGTCGAAGACTGGAAGGCCTGCTCCACAGGCGTGCCGGAAGACGTTCCCGTCCCGGCCTCCACGGCGGCGGCGGATTGCGCCGACTGGCCGGCGCCCGGCATCACGGCGGAGGCGGTGCCCGGCGACACATAGGGATCATTGCCGTCCAGCGCCTCGAACAAGGTGCCGGACGGCGCATAGGCGCAGCCGCCGAGCAACCCGGCGACACAGATAACAAGCCCAAGTCTCATCAAGCGCACTCGCGACAAATCGGCTCCGTCCTGATAAAACCGCAAGCAGCAAGCTTGCAACCGCTGCGGCGTCTACGACATTGTAAGCGCTTTGTCCAACTTGTCAGCCAAGCGTCACAGGTCGCTATTATGCCGGCAAGAGGGAGAGCTACCAATCATTATCGGGCAGCGAGCCGCAGAGCCCGCCCCGGAAACCGATCATGCGGAGGGCGCAGCCAGGATGACGGACGACCAAAAGAACCCCCTTCTCCATTACATCGTCAACAATCCTGAAGCCTTTGCCCATAACCTCGCCCGCATCGTGGAGAACGCCGGCAAGGCCATGGCGGCCTATGTGGAGCCGCGCGAGAAGGGCGAGATCAAGCCCGAGATGGCGGAGGAGCTGACCGTCATCTTCAAGACGCTCGGCCAGGTCGGCGAATACTGGATGTCGGACCCCCAGCGTGCCATGGAGGCACAGGGGCGCCTGTGGACGAAATACATCGACCTGTGGAACTCGTCGCTGAAACGGATGATGGGCGAGCCGTCGACGCCGGCCATTTCCGCCGACCCGCGCGACAAGCGGTTCGGCGATCCGGAATGGGACGACAACCAGTTCTTCGACTTCGTCAAGCAGATCTACCTGATCACCTCGCAGTGGGCGGAACAGCTGGTGGTAGAGGCCGCCGATCTCGACGAGCACACGCGTCACAAGGCGGATTTCTACGTCAAGCAGATCGCCAATGCGCTGTCGCCGTCGAATTTCGTCCTGACCAACCCGGAGCTTTTGCGCGAAACGCTGGAATCGAACGGCGAGAATCTCGTGCGTGGCATGAAGCTGCTCGCCGAGGACATCGAGGCCGGCAAGGGCGACTTGAAGATCCGCCAGTCCGATCCGACCAAGTTCAAGGTGGGCAAGAACCTCGGCATCACGCCGGGCAAGGTGATCGCGCAAAACGACGTGCGCCAGGTCATCCAGTACACGCCGACCACCGACACCGTGCTGAAGCGGCCGCTGCTGATCGTGCCGCCGTGGATCAACAAATTCTACATCCTCGATCTCAACCCGGAGAAGTCGTTCATCAAGTGGGCGGTGGATCAGGGCCACACGGTCTTCGTGATCTCCTGGGTCAATCCGGACGAGCGCCAGGCCCAGAAAAACTTCGAGCATTACATGCGCGAGGGCATTCTGGAGACGCTGGACGTGATCAAGCGCGCCACGCGCCAGGACGAGGTCAATGCCATCGGCTATTGCGTCGGCGGCACCCTGCTCGGTGTCACGCTCGCCTATATGGCTGCGGTCGGCGATACGCGCATCGCCTCGGCCACCTTCTTCACGACCCAGGTTGATTTCACCCACGCGGGCGATCTGCAGGTCTTCGTCGACGAGGAGCAGATCGAGGCGCTGGAGCGGCGCATGGGCGAGAAAGGCTATCTCGACGGCTCGAAGATGGCCTCCGCCTTCAACCTCTTGCGCTCCAACGACCTGATCTGGCCCTATGTCGTCAACAACTACCTGAAGGGCAAGGAACCCTTCCCCTTCGACCTGCTGTACTGGAACTCCGATTCCACCCGGATGCCGGCGGCGAACCACTCCTTCTATCTGCGCAACTGCTACCTGGAAAACCGGCTGAGCAAGGGCACGATGGAAATCGGCGGCAAACGGCTCGACCTCGGCAAGGTCAAGATCCCGATCTACAATCTCGCCACCCGCGAGGACCATATCGCCCCGCCGGAATCGGTGTTTCTGGGGTCCCAGTTCTTCGGCGGCCCGGTGGATTACGTGCTTTCGGGATCGGGACATATCGCCGGCGTCGTCAACCCGCCGTCGCGCAACAAGTACCAGTACTGGACAGGCCCCAAACCCGCCGGAAAATACGAGGACTGGCTCGCCAAGGCCGAGGAACACCCCGGCTCCTGGTGGCCGCATTGGGACACGTGGATCCGCGCCCATGACGACACCACCGCAAAGGCCCGCAAGCCCGGCGCCAACCGGATGAAAATACTGGAAGATGCGCCTGGAAGTTACGTAAAGGCGACATCCTGACGTTGCGGTCGGCGCAATAAACCGCCGGCTTTGCATGGCAATGAGCGGTGCCTTGCGCTAAACTTCCCGTCCTGGGTGCGCGCCCGTTTGCCGTTTCGGTCGCGCCCTGCATTCCGCATCGGTCGAGAGCCGATGCGACAGCCGATACCATCAGAGCCGCAGATGCCCGAACCGACGCTGCCAAGACCCATCGCACCGGCCCCGCCACGGCGGCGCGCGCGCGGCTACAGTGCCTATCGCCCGATGAATGCGGGTCGGCTCCGCCTGCTCGGCATGGACTCCTCCGTCTGGCAACGCCACGCGAGCGGCTGGAGCGTCTGGACCCGGTTCGCCACCCTTCCGTTCCTGTTTCTGGCGATCTGGTCGCACGGCTGGTACGGCTGGCCGGTTGCAAGCGCACTGGTCGTCGCCGTTTGCGTCTGGCTCTGGCTCAATCCGCGGATTTTCCCGCCACCAAAGCGGCTCGACAGCTGGCCTGCGCGCGCCACCTTCGGCGAACGGGTCTGGCTCAACCGCGGCGTCGTGCCGATCCCGTCCTCAGACAACCGTCAGGCCGTCGTCCTGTCGCTGGTCACGGGCACAGGTTTCTTCATCGGCATGTGGGGCGCGATCATGTTGCATGTGCCGGCGGTGATCGTGGGCACCCTGCTCACCTATGCCGGCAAGCTGGCCTTCCTGAAGGGCATGGCGCGGCTATACGACCGGATGCGCGATGCCCATCCCGTCTATCGCTCCTGGACGGTCGTGCCGGAAAACGACAATCACCCGAACAGCGGCCTGCACAGCAAGACCGGATCGTGAAACGCAGGCTGGGAGCGCTCCGCGCGCTTTGTCAGCCGTCCTTCGCGACGCTTTGCGCCCCCTGCGCGGCCTGCTGTTCCATCCGTCGCACATCCTGGTCGTAGCGCGGATCGAGCGTGCCGCAGAGGCGATCCCAGACGGAAAAGAAATTCGCGAAATTGTAGCGGAAATGGGCGTGGTGCTGGTCGTGGAAGGTCACGCAGACCATTGGCGAGGGACGGCGTGCGAAGGGCGAGGCGTAGAACTCGAAGCCGGAATGGCCGATCGTGCCGTTGAAGTGATCGACCAGCCGATGCACGATCAGGACCTCGACCGGGATCGGCAGAATGAACACCGCCCACAGGTAGTAGCTCTGCATGACGAAGGCATCGACAAGACTGTCGCTGTAGGTGCTCCACACCGTCGGCGCCACGGAGCGGTGATGCTCGGCATGGAACCGGTAGAGCCAGCGAGTGTGCATCAGCCGATGGCCCCAGTAGAACCAGGCATCAAAGGCGACGACCGACACAACGAACATGAGGATCGCCGACCACCAGGTCAGCGGCAGCGGCTCGACGAAGGTCCATCCCTTGACGGATGCGAAGACGCCGCCGGCGAGGCATCCGGCCGTCACCGTCAGCGACAGCACGCTCTGGCGGATCTCCGTCCACATGCGTTTCTCGCCACGGCGGTTTTGCTGGATCCGCCGTTCGGGGTGCCGGCTCTGGATCGCGACGAGCACGATCCCGGTCGCGAAATAGAGCGCGACATTGATGCCATAGGCACCCGCATAAAAGGGCAGAAACTCGAGCAGGACATCGAGCATCGCGGTTCAAGACCTCCCTGTCGCCATGCCCCTGCTTAGGGCCCCGGAGCGCGCGGTGCAAGGCCGGGGGCAGCGCGTCATTGCATGCGGGTCAGCACCTTGTCGAAACGCTCCAGCGCCCAGTCGACATCATCACGGGTAAGCACCAGCGGCGGCGCGATGCGGATGGTGTGGTCGTGGGTGTCCTTGGCGAGGATCCCCTCCCCGCGCAGCGCCTCGCAATAGGCCCGCGCGCCACCGGCCTCCGGATGAAGCTCCACCGCCAGCATCAGCCCGCGCCCGCGAACCTCGCGAATGGCATTGGAGCGGATCCGCGACAGGCCGTCCTTGAAATAGTCCCCGATCGCGGCCGCATTCTCGATCATGCCTTCCTCCACCAGAACCTTGAGCGCGGCGCGCGCCACCGCGCAGGCCAGCGGATTGCCGCCGAAGGTCGAGCCGTGCTCGCCGGGCTGCAGCACGCCGAGCACCTCGGAGTTGGAGAGAACGGCCGAGACCGGATAGAAGCCACCCGACAGCGCCTTGCCGACCAGCGTGACATCGGCCTCGATGCCTTCATGCTCTTCCGCCAGCAGCTTCCCGGTGCGGCCGAGCCCCGTCTGGATCTCGTCGAGGATCAGCGTCACATTGTTGGCCGTGCAGATCTCTCGCACTTTGGCGAAATAGCCCGCCGGCGGGATCAGGATGCCGGCCTCGCCCTGGATCGGCTCGACGAGAAAGCCGACGGTGTTCGGCGTGATCGCCGCCTCGAAGGCCTCGGCATCGCCGAAGGGCACGACGCGAAACCCGGGCGCGAAGGGACCGAAACCGGTGCGCGCGGCCGGATCAGTGGAGAAGCCGACAATGCCGAGCGTGCGACCGTGGAAATTGTTGTCGCAGACGATGATCTCGGCCTTGTTCTCCGGCACGCCCTTGACCTCATAGCCCCATTTGCGCACCGCCTTGACCGCGCTTTCCACCGCTTCCGCGCCGGAGTTCATCGGCAGGATCTTGTGCGCGCCGGTAAGCCGGGCGAGATCCTCGTAGAGCGGCGCGAGCTGGTCGTTGCGAAAGGCCCGCGACGTCAGCGTCAGTTTCGAGGCCTGGGCGACCATTGCGTCGCGGATCACCGGATGGCAGTGCCCCTGGTTGACGGCGGAATAGGCCGCGAGGCAATCGAGATAGCGGTTGCCGTCGACATCGTAGAGCCAGACGCCCTCGCCCCGCGACAGCACCACGTCGATCGGCTTGTAGTTATGGGCGCCAAGCAGGTGTTCGGCGGCGATATAGTCTTCCGGCATGCGGCTCATGGGTCTCTCCGAACGGATCAGTCGTTGCAGTCAGGGTCGGGGCGGCGGCGGTCAGGCGAAGGCCTGCGTCGGACGATCCATCACGTCCTGGCCGAAGAGGCTTGCGACCAGTTCGGCAAGCGCGATGGCACTGCGGCCGCGCTCATCGAGGAAGGGGTTCAGCTCGACCACATCCAGCGACACGGTGACGCCGGCGTCCTCCAGTAGCTCCATCACCAGATGCGCCTCACGGTAGGTCGCACCGCCCGGAACGGTGGTTCCGACCCCCGGGGCGATCTCGGGGTCGAGGAAATCGACATCAATCGACACATGAAGAACGCCGTTTTCCGATTTGATCTTGTTGAGTAATTCCCGCATCAGGACCGACACGCCGTTCTCGTCGATCTGGCGCATGTCGCAGACGGTGACGCCGCGTTCGCGCAACAGCCGGCGCTCTCCCGGATCGATTGACCGGGCACCGAAAACACACATGCGCTCCGGCGCAACGGTCGCGCGCGGCGTATCGCCCATGACCGACGCCAGCGACGGTTCGCCGGCGGCAAGCGCCAGCGACATGCCGTGCATGTTGCCGGACGGCGAGGTCTCGGGCGTGTTGAAATCGGCATGGGCGTCGAGCCAGAGTACGAACAACGGCCGGCCCTCGTCCTGCCAGTGCCGCGCGACACCGCTGACCGAGCCCATCGACAGGGAGTGATCGCCGCCGAGAAAGATCGGCAACTTGCCGGCAGCCGAGATGTCATGGGCGCGGTCGCACAGCGGGCGAACCCAGGCGGCGACGGTTTCCGGCAGATGGGCCGCTCCGTCGAGTTGGAGCGGCGCAATCGAGGCCTTGTCGAGCGGCGCGAGATCGCCGAGATCCTCGACCTGCCAGCCGAGCGCGGACAGGCGCCCCTCCAGATCGGCGACACGCAGGGCCGCCGGCCCCATGGCCGCGCCCCGGCGTCCCGTTCCCGCCTCAAGCGGCACGCCCAAAAGGGCAATCGGCCGTTTCGGTTCATTGAGCATCAACACACCTTTCCGTTCGCAGGTCGGCTGCGTGCACCGGGACCGCATGTCCCAGGCGCGCCGAGCGAAGGGTAACCGATGCAGAGGGTGCGCGTCCGGGACGTTGACGGAAAGGCGATTTATCGTCACTTTCGAAGGCAGTTCTTGCCAAAGTGGCAGATGCAATCGAGCAAAGTGATTAATATGGACGATCTCGACCGACGCCTGATCGCACTGCTGCGGCATGATGCCCGCCTGCCGGTTGCCTCGCTCGCCGCCGATCTCGGCGTATCGCGCGCCACGGTGAAAGCCCGGATCGACCGGCTCGTCGACAACGGGATCATCCAGGGGTTCACGGTGCGGCTGCGCAGCGCGGAAGCCGGCGGGCGTGTCCGTGCGATCATGATGATCGAGGTCGAGGGGCATCGCACCGACGTGATCCTGCGCCGGCTGCAGGGATTTCCGGAAGTGCGCGCGCTCTATTCCACCAACGGGCGCTGGGATGTGGTCGCGGAACTGGAGACCGACACGCTGGAAGCGTTCGACCGGCTGCTGTCGGGCGTGCGAACGATGGACGGCATCGCCAGTTCGGAGACCAGCATTCTGCTGTCCGCGCGCAAGGGCTGAGGCCGCCGCCCAAACGAAAACGGCCCGCCGAGGGCGGGCCGTTCGAAAGTGCAACAAGCAGGCTGACGGATCAGCGCTTGGAGAACTGGAAGCTCCGGCGAGCCTTGCGGCGGCCGTACTTCTTGCGCTCCACGACGCGGCTGTCGCGCGTCAGGAAGCCTTCCTTCTTGAGCAGGCCGCGAAGCTCCGGCTCATAGTAGGTCAGCGCCTTGGAGATGCCGTGACGCACTGCACCGGCCTGGCCGGACAGGCCGCCGCCGGCGACCGTGGCGATCACGTCGTACTGGCCATCGCGATCAACGAGCACGATCGGCTGGCGCAGGATCATCTGCAGCACCGGACGTGCGAAGTACTCCGAAAAGTCCTTCTTATTGATGATGATCTTGCCGGTGCCCGGCTTGATCCAGACGCGCGCGATGGCGTCCTTGCGCTTGCCGGTGGCATAGGCGCGGCCCAGCGAGTCAAGCTTCTGGACATGCACCGGGGCTTCCGCCTCGACAGTGCCGATGGCGCCGCCCAGGTCTTCGAGGGACTGAAGCTCAGCCATGATTACGCCCTCTTCCCGTCGTTCTTCGCATTCACGGACTTGAAGTCGACCGGAACCGGCGACTGTGCCTCATGCGGATGAGTGGAACCGGCGTAGATCCGGAGGTTCTTCAGCTGGGTGCGGCTCAGCGGCCCGCCCGGCATCATGCGCTTGACGGCCTGCTCGAGCACGCGCTCGGGGTGCTTGCCCTCGATGATCGCGCGAGCAGTGCGCTCCTTGATGCCACCCGGATATCCGGTGTGCCAGTAGTACTTCTTGTCCGTCAGCTTCTTGCCCGTCAGAACGGCCTTTTCGGCGTTGATGACGATGACATTGTCGCCGCAGTCAATGTGAGGCGTGAAGGTCGGCTTGGTCTTGCCGCGCAGCGTGTTGGCGATGAAGGCGGCCAGACGGCCGACAACAACGCCTTCGGCGTCGATCAAGATCCACTTCTTATCGACCTCGGCCGTTTTGGCGGAGTAGGTCTTCATGGGTGCGATCCGTGTTTGTCGCGGACCGGAGAGCGCCTGATAACGGCGAAACCGGCCCGAATGCCATGCAAAACGGCCCCGAACCGGGACCGCGTGCTGTCGGAGGGTGTTTACGCCCGTCCGCGGAGACTGTCAATCTCCATAATTCGGCACGCACCCCAGAAAGTCACATAAAAACAATTAGTTAGAAAAACGGTATTATTTTACCACATGAAACAAGGGTGGTTTCGCCCTGACCGAAGCCCGAGTCCGTCAGCGTCAACCGGAGAAGATGCCCATTGGACCCTCGGCACAAGCGAATTGCGCGCCTTGGTTGCGCATGCTCATATGGCAATCCACGCGAATTTGAACATTCATCGCATCAAAGACATAGACGGTTTCCCTTCGCAGGATTTTTCAATGACAGCCTACTCCTTCCCTTGTGCCTCGGCGCTGCGATTTCTCGCTGCGGCAGGTGTCGCGTTTTTCGCAATCGCCAACGACCCGGGACCGGCGGACGCCATGTCGGTCAAACGCATGTATGACCTCCATGCTCACAATTGGGCCTGTACATCCAAGAGCGCCTACGCTCAACACAGGCGCCGACTGTCGAGCGGGCGCGTCAGAACGGAGCTGGTGGGTGGCAAGGCCGTCTTGGTCGACGTTCGGGCGGGCAAGGTCCTTCCGTCGCCGGACTGCGTTCCCCTCCTGGGCAAAACGGCACGTGTCGTCGAGCGGACGATGTTCGCGGGCCAGTGGTGCGTGACAACCGAACGCCACGGCCGTTGCCTGTGGATCGACAAGGCCAAGTTCAGACGGTTGTACGCAGGTGCGGCGGACGGGGACGTCTACCGCAGGATCAGCATACGGGTCGTGAACCCGCGCCGAACTCGCTAGCGCGGCGGGATCGAGTAGGTTGCCGTGGCGTGGGCGACGGGATCGCCGCCGTCGGCACCGGTGATCGCGCATTCCACCACGGCGAGCCGCTTGCCGAGCTTCAGCAGCTTGCAGGTGGCGACGAGATCGCCCGGCTCGGGCTTGCGCAGGAAATTCATGTTGAGATTGGTGGTGACCGCGAGCGCCACCGGTCCGATATGGGCCAGGATCACCACATAGGCCGCGAGATCGACCAGTGTCATCATCGTCGGACCGGAGATCGTGCCGCCGGGCCGCAGATGACGCTCCTGCGGCGAGACCGACATGACGGCGCAGCCTTCGCTCACCTCGCGGATCGCGTAGATTCGCCCGTCCGCATGAACCTGCGGAAACTCGCGGTCGATGAAGGCATCAAGTTCCGCTATCGTCATCACTGGCTGCAAGATACCGCCTCCCCCGAACTGATCTTCCCTTCTCGTTAACGGAAGGGCGAAGAGGCGACAAGTATCAAGACGTTGCGGTTCGTGCTTTCTGAGCGGTCGGCTTGTTGGTACAAAGGGGCCAATTCGCCTCGACAGGAGAGCCGCCATGGACAGCGCCACACCGCCGCCGCTTGTTGAAACCCGCGAGGGGGGCGTGCTGACCCTCACGATGAACCGGCCGGAGCGAAAGAATTCCCTCTCCGAAGAGATGATGGCCGCGCTCCAGGCAGCGCTCGACGCCGCCCGCGACGATGCGGACGCGCGGGTGATCGTGCTGCGCTCCACCGGCAATGTCTTCTGCGCCGGACACGATCTCAAGGAAATGACGGCGGCCCGCGACCACGACGACCGCGGCCGGGCATACTATTCAGACGTCATGAACCGCTGTGCAACGCTGATGCAGACCATCGTCACCCACCCGCGCCCGGTGATCGCACAGGTGGAGGGCATGGCGACCGCCGCCGGCCTGCAGCTCGTCGCCTCCTGCGACCTGGCAATCGCCGGCGAGGACGCGCGCTTCTGCACGCCGGGCGTCAACATCGGCCTGTTCTGTTCCACGCCGATGGTGGCGCTGTCGCGCAATGTCTCGCGCAAGCAGGCGATGGAAATGCTGCTGACCGGCGAGGTCATCGACGCCGGCACGGCGCGCGAGTTCGGCTTGGTCAACCGGGTGGTGCCGCAGGCCTATCTGGATCAGGTCGTCGCCAAATACGCCGAGACCATCGCCTCCAAGTCGCCGCTGACGCTGAAGATCGGCAAGGAAGCCTTCTACCGGCAGGCGGAAATGCCGCTCGACGAGGCCTATCGCCACTGCGCGCAGGTCATGGTCGACAACATGATGGCGCGCGACGCGGAGGAAGGCATCGGCGCCTTCATCGAAAAGCGCGCGCCCGTGTGGAGCGGCGAATAGCGTCCCTTTCCTTCAAGCCCCTGCGAGCGCCATCCGTGACCCACGACCGCTACTCCGACGCTTTCATCCGCGAGGTGCTGGACGGCACCAAGACCATCGCCATGGTCGGCGCCAGCGCCAACACCGTGCGGCCGTCCTATTTCGTGCTGAAATACATGCTCTCCAAGGGATACCGCGTGTTCCCGATCAATCCGGGTCAGGCGGGCAAGGAGATCCTCGGCCAGACGGTCTACGGCTCGCTTGCCGATGTGCCCGAGCCGATCGACATGGTCGATATCTTCCGAAACTCGGAGGCGGCCCTTGGTGTCACACAGGAGGCGCTGGCGCTCTCGCCGCTGCCCAAGGTGATCTGGATGCAGCTGTCCGTGCGCAACGACGAGGCGGCGAAGCTTGCAGAGGACGCCGGCCTCAAGGTGGTGATGGACCGCTGCCCCAAGATCGAATACGGACGGCTGTCGGGGGAAATCGGCTGGACGGGCGTCAACTCGCGCATGCTGTCCTCCAAGCGGCCGACGCTGAAGGCCGGGTTCCAGCATCGCGGCCTCGGTGGCAAGCCGACCGGCAGCTGACCTTCACAGACATCATCGCGGAAGAGCTCCGCCCGGAGGCACCGAAGCACACGCGGGCCGGAACGGTGGATCCCGACCGCGCGCGGGGTTTGCGGATTTGACGCAAGCCACGGGCGCCGTGCACTGTGTGGGTATGGTCCGGCCCGCTTTGGGGCCTGCCTTGAAACAATGAGTGTGAGATCCGTCGCGTGACGATTGTTTCCAAAAAGCCCCGCAAAGAGGCGCCGCCGGTGGCGGATCTGACCCGCTCGAAGCGTGTTCGCGACATCATCGGCTGGCGCGAATGGGTGGCATTGCCCGACATCGGCATTCCCGAAATCAAGGCCAAGATCGACACGGGCGCGCGCACCTCCGCGCTGCATGCCGTCGACCAGGAGGTCTTCGAGCGCGACGGCCGTCCCTGGGTGCGGTTCCGCGTGCCCGCCTCGAACAAGCATCGCGACATTCCGGTGGAAGCCCCGCTGATCGACGAGCGCGACATCAAGAACACCAGCGGCATTCCCGAACGCCGGCGCATCATCCGCACGACGCTGTTGCTCGGCCGACATCACTGGCGGATCGACGTCTCGCTCGCCAATCGGGAGCGGATGGAGTTCGACATCATTTTGGGTCGCACCGCGATCCGCAGCCGGGGGGTTCTCGTGCATCCCGGCAAATCCTTCGTTGCCGGCCCGCCACAGCCGCAAGTCTTGACCGGACGCGCTATTCCGCCCGCCGGTTCACCGGGAGACGTTCAATGAAAATCGTCATGATGGCCCGCAACCCGGACCTCTATTCGCACCGCCGGCTGGTCGAGGCCGCGCAGGAACGCGGCCACGAGATCGACATCGTCAACACGCTGCGATGCTACATGAACATCGCCTCGCGACGGCCGGAGGTCTATTACAACGGCGAAAAACTGCCGCAGTACGACGCGGTGATCCCGCGCATCGGCGCCTCGGTCACCTTCTACGGTCTGGCGGTGCTGCGCCAGTTCGAGATGATGGGCGTGTTCCCACTCAACGAATCCGTCGGCATCGGCCGCTCGCGCGACAAGCTGCGCTCCATGCAGCTGCTCGCCCGCGACGGCATCGGACTGCCGGTCACCACCTTCGCCCACGATCCGCGCCAGACGGAAGAGGTGCTGAAGCTCGCCGGTGGCGCGCCGCTGGTGATCAAGCTGCTGGAAGGCACGCAAGGCATCGGCGTGGTGCTTGCAGACACCGACCGGTCCGCGAAATCCGTGATCGAGGCATTTCGCGGCGCGGGCGTCAACATTCTCGTGCAGGAGTTCATCAAGGAAGCCGGCGGCACCGACATTCGCGCGCTGGTGGTCGACGGCAAGGTGATCGCGGCGATGAAACGCACCGGCGCGGAAGGCGAGTTCCGCTCCAACCTGCACCGCGGCGGCAGCGCCCAGGCCATCCGCATCTCGCCGGAGGAACGCCAGACCGCGATCCGCGCGGCGAAAACGATGGGCCTGAACGTCTGCGGCGTCGACATGCTGCGCGCCAACCACGGCGCGGTGGTGATGGAGGTGAACTCCTCCCCCGGGCTTGAGGGCGTCGAAAAGGCAACCGGCATCGATGTTGCCGGCAAGATCATCCAGTTCATCGAGAAAAGCGCCAAGCCGGGCAAGACACGCACGAAGGGCAAGGGGTGAACGCGGACAGCCGGAAACCGAAAAAACGCCCCGCGTTCGAGATCGGCGAGTTCGAGGTCGAAGCGGGGACGCGGCGCACAGTCGATTTGCCCGTCAGCGTGCTGTCGGACCACACGCCGGTCTCCATGTCCGTGCATGTCGTCCATGGCGCGCGGCCAGGTCCGACGCTCTTCGTCAGCGCGGCAGTGCATGGCGACGAGATCATCGGCGTGGAAATCGCGCGCCGGCTGTTGTCGGTCGACAGTCTCGACAGCCTGCGCGGCACGCTTCTCGTCATTCCGATCGTCAACACCTTCGGCTTTCACAGCCACTCACGCTACCTGCCCGACCGGCGCGATCTCAACCGCAGCTTTCCCGGCAGCGCGCGCGGATCGCTCGCCGCGCGGCTGGCCCAGCTCTTCATGTCGGAGGTGGTGGCGCGCTCCGACTACGGCATCGACCTGCATTCCGCCGCGATCCACCGCACCAATCTGCCGCAAATCCGCGTGTCGCCCTCGCACCCGGAAACACTGGAGCTTGCGGAAGCCTTCGGCGCCCCGGTGATGCTGGTCTCGTCGCTGCGCGATGGATCGCTGCGCCAGGCCGCGCAAAAGCACAATGTGGACATCCTGCTCTATGAAGCCGGCGAAGGCCTGCGCTTCGACGAATTCGCGGCCCGGGTCGGGGTCAGCGGCATCCTGCGCGTCATGCGACGGCTCGGCATGGTCGGCCCCAGGGGCGTGACGCGTCCCAAGCACCGCTCGCTGCGCGGCGGGTCGAGCACCTGGCTGCGGGCGCCGGCGGGCGGGTTGCTGCGGGCCTTCAAGACCATCGGCGACAGCGTGCAGGAGGGCGATCTGCTGGGCATTGTCTCCGACCCGTTCGGCGAACGGGAACGCCCGGTCACCGCCACCTCCGGCGGACTGATCATCGGCCGGTCGAACTTGCCGGTGGTCAACGAAGGCGATGCGCTGTTTCACGTCATGCAGGTCGATCCGGACCATGCCGAACCGGCACTTGCCGGAATGACTGCCGAGGTCGGGCGCGATCCGCTGTTCGACGAGGACGAGATCATCTGATGATGGTGCGCGCGTGTCTTGACGGCAGCTATGTCGCCCCAAGATGCGCGGAGATGAAAGTATACGATCCTAATCCGACTGAGGAAAACGAACGCGCTTTGCTTTGACGCGCCCAACCCCTTGCGCCAGTATGCCGCCGGCTTTCCGACATTGTCGTTTGAGGAGAATTTCATGTCCGACCGCATTCCCGGTTTCTCGACGCTCGCCATTCACGCGGGCGCCCAGCCCGACCCCTCCACGGGCGCGCGGGTGACGCCGATCTACCAGACGACCTCTTTCGTGTTCGACGATGTCGATCATGCCGCCTCGCTGTTCGGCCTCCAGGCCTTCGGCAACATCTACACCCGCATCACCAACCCGACGACGGCGGTGCTGGAAGAGCGCGTCGCGGCCCTTGAGGGCGGCACGGCGGCGCTTGCGACGGCCTCGGGCCATTCCGCCCAGCTCCTGACCTTCCACGCGATGATGACGCCGGGCGACAATATCGTTGCCGGCAACAAGCTCTACGGCGGGTCGATCA
>PARB01000067.1 GCA_002709505.1 Paracoccaceae bacterium
AACCCGTGGGAGGCCTTCGCCGAGAAGTTCCCGTCGGGCACCGAGGTCGAGGGCGAGGTCAAGAACAAGACCGAGTTCGGTCTGTTCATCGGTCTCGACGGCGACGTCGACGGCATGGTCCACCTGTCGGATCTGGACTGGAACCGTCCGGGCGAGCAGGTCATCGAAGAGTACAAGAAGGGCGACATGGTTCGCGCCGTTGTGCTCGACGTCGACATGGACAAGGAGCGGATTTCGCTCGGCATCAAGCAGCTGGGCGGCGATCCGTTCGACACGGCTGCTGCCGGCGAGCTGCGCAAGGGCGCCATCGTGACCTGCGAGGTTCTCGAAGTGAAGGACGGCGGTCTGGAAGCCAAGATCACGGATTCCGACATCACCACCTTCATCCGTCGTGCGGATCTCGCCCGCGATCGCTCCGAGCAGCGCCCCGAGCGTTTCTCGGTCGGCGAGAAGTTCGACGCGCGGATCACGCAGTTCGACAAGAAGACCCGTCGCGTTACCGCTTCCATCAAGGCGCTGGAAATCGCCGAAGAGAAGGAAGCCGTCGCGCAGTACGGTTCGTCGGACTCCGGCGCATCGCTCGGCGACATTCTCGGTGCGGCCCTCAACAAGGCCCGCGACACCGACGATTGATCGGCCTGACGTGCCCTGAATGGCACGCTGCCTGAAAACCGAAAGCCCGGCCATCTGGCCGGGCTTTCTCGTTTCAGCACCTCAATCAGACTGTGCCCTTATCCGTAGCAATGTTCGGGTGCGGGATAGACGCCCGTCTCGACCTCCTCGGCAAAGGCGCGAAACGCCGCCTCGATGCCGCCGGCCTGCGCCATGTAGTCCTTGACGAAGCGGGCCTTGCGCCCCGGCGATACGCCCAGCATGTCGTGCATCACCAGCACCTGGGCATCGGTAGACGGTCCCGCGCCGATCCCGATCACGGGGATAGAAAGCGACGCCGCGACGGCCGCGCCGAGCGCATCGGGAACGCATTCCAGCACCAGCAGGCGCGCACCGGCCGCCTCCAGCAAGGCCGCATCGTCGCGGATGCTGCGGGCCGCAGCCTCATCGCGCCCCTGCACCTTGTAGCCGCCGAGCATGTCCGCCGTTTGCGGCGTCAGCCCGAGATGCGCGCATACCGGCACGCCGCGTTCGCTCAGAAAGCGCACGGTGTCGGCGAGCCATGCCCCGCCCTCCAGCTTGACCGCATTGGCGCCCGCACGCATCAGGCGGGCCGCATTCTGCCCCGCCTCCTGCGGTGTGTAATAGGTTCCAAGCGGCAGATCGGCGACGATCAGCGGTGCCGCAGCCCCGCAAGCGGCAATGCCGCGCGCCACGCAGGCCGTGTGATAGGCCATGTCCTCGAGGGTGACGGAAACGGTCGACGCCCCACCCTGGACGACCATGCCCAGGCTGTCGCCAACCAGCACCGACGCCACCCCGGCGCGAGCCGCCGCTCCCGCGAAGGACGCATCATAGGCGGTGACCATGGAAAAGCGTTTTCGCTCGGCTTTGAACTTGTTCAGGGTGGCGAGGGTGATCGCGGACATGATGACAAGGACACTCCTGTTGAATGACGGGCTCCGGAAGTCCTTTAGACTGCCGTTATTGAGTGTACAATCAAGGCCCTGTCATCGGTCGCGCCCGAAGGGAATGTGCAATCAGTCCGCTTCCGGGCTTTCCATCCGCGGCGCGGGGATGTAGCGATAAGGTCTCCAGACGACCAGAGAGAAGGCTCCTTGTTCATGTCCCTCGATGCCGACGCCATCGTCGACCGCCGTCGCCTGCGCCGCAAAGTCACCTTCTGGCGGGTTGCTGCCTTCCTGATCGCCATAACAGCCCTTGCGGGGATTGTCGGCTGGAGTGGCGCCTTCGGCCCGATGTCGAAACGCTCGACGCATATCGCCCGGATTTCGATCGAGGGCGTCATCGTCGACGACAGACGGCGCCTGAAGCTGCTGGAAGACGTT
This sequence comes from Paracoccaceae bacterium, assembly GCA_002709505.1. GTDB lineage: Bacteria > Pseudomonadota > Alphaproteobacteria > Rhizobiales > Stappiaceae > Stappia. Next base: position 1,962 of record PARB01000067.1, read on the forward strand.
GCCGAGAGCGACCGGGTCAAGGCCGTGATCCTCGACATCGATTCTCCCGGCGGATCGACCGTCGGGGGCGAGGCGCTTTACCAAAAGCTCCGCGAACTTGCCGAGAAGAAGCCGGTCGTTGCCACCATCGGGACATTGGGCGCCTCCGCCGGATACATGACCGCGATCGCCGCCGATCATGTCGTCGCCCGCCACACATCTCTCACGGGCGCGATCGGCGTCTACATCCAGTACGGCAACATCAAGGGCCTGCTCGATTCAATCGGCGTGAAGGTCGACGTTGTTCGCTCCGGCCCGCTCAAGGCCGAACCGAATTTCTTTTCCGACACGCCCGAAGCGGCCCGCGAAAACCTCCAAGCGGTGATCGACGACAGCTACGATTGGTTCGTCGGGCTTGTCGCGGAGCGCCGCAAGATGAGCGACACAGAGGCAAGAAGCGTTGCCCAGGGCGGTATCTTCTCGGGTGAGCGGGCCCGGCAGCTTGGTCTCGTCGACGCCATCGGCGGACGCGACGCAGCGCTTGCCTGGCTCAAGGAGGAGCACGACATTTCCTCCGATCTTCCCGTCGTGACCTGGTCCGTACCGGAAGAATACGACGACCTGCCCTTCGCCGCGCGGATGTCGCATGCCGTGGGCCAGGGCATCGGCGCTACGGTTCTGGGAGCGCTTGGCGGCGCCGGAACGCTTTTGCGAGAAGGCGTTGCGCTTGACGGTCTGGTATCCGTTTGGCACGCTCAGGACGCGTCGAACGCAAGCAGTGGCCCTGGGGGACGGGAATGATCAAGTCGGAACTGGTGCAGCGGATTGCCGAACAAAATCCGCACCTCTACCAGCGGGACGTGGAAAACATCGTCAACGCCATTCTCGACGAGATCACCAACGCCCTTCGGAACGGAAATCGCGTCGAATTGCGAGGCTTCGGAGCCTTTTCGGTGAAAAACCGGCCGGCACGCACCGGACGCAATCCACGGACCGGCCAGAAGGTCGACGTGGATGAGAAATACGTGCCGTTCTTCAAGACCGGCAAGGAGATGCGCGAGCGTCTGAACGACGGCGACGGATCCGAGGACTGACGCCACGCCGCCGTATCGCCGGCCTGACGACGGCTTCCGGCGATGCGTCAACACACGCCCAAGACGTATCAAATGCGGGAGAACATGCCGTGAGGCGGTTGATCAAGAACCTGGTGCTCATTCCGATCGCGATCGTGCTCATCGCGCTCGCGGTCGCCAATCGCCATTCGGTGACCTTGTCGCTCGACCCGTTCTCGCCCGCAGATCCGGCCGTCAGCATCAACGCACCGCTGTTCTGGTATCTGTTCGCCGCCGTTGCCTTCGGGGTTCTGATCGGCGGCATCGCCTCCTGGGCCGGCCAGGGCAAATGGCGCAAGGAAGCGCGCGTCAAACGCCGCGAAGCCGACCGCTGGCACAATGAGGCCGACCGGCTCAAGGCCGTGCATGAACCGGCCAAGGGACCGGCGTTGCCGGCTCCGACCTCGCGGCGAAACGCGGCCTAGGCCGGCTCGACGGGCGTCATCCAGCCGGTAACCGCGCCTTCCGGGTCGCGGACGATCGCGATCCGCCCCACCCCCTCGACGTCGAATGGTGGGCGAAGAATGCTGCCGCCGGCGCCGACGGCCGCCTCAAGCCGCGCATCGACATCATCCACCGCGATGTAGGACATCCAGTGCGGCTGCATCTGCGGGTCGTCCATCATGTGGATGTCGAACAGGCCGGCCACCGGCGCCTCCCCGCTGGCCATGACGAGCCAGTAGGTGCCGTCAGGCATGGGCATCGGCGCGAAGGTCCAGCCAAGCGCGGCGCCATAGAAGGCCTTCGCGCCCTCCACGTCGCGTGTCATCAGTTCATTCCAGTAGAATATACCGTGTGCGACAGGCATGGGTTCCCCCCGGATTTCACGCCTCACGGAACGAAACACGCCTCACGTGCGGCATTGGTTGCCACCACCTGGAGGATAGACCGAAACAGCCGGCAACGCACGCAGTGCGGATGAGGCGACACGTCCGCAGAAGCGGCGGGTCGGACGACGGCTGCCGTCATGAGCGGTCCTGCGGCGGTGCATAGGGGGGAAGAGACCAACCCTTGAGGATCGCCCCGCCGCGCAGGATCAGCGCACAGGCGGCCCCTGCCAGCGCCGCCGGCCAGGAGGGAACCGAGAGCTCCGCCAGCCCCACATAGACACCGGCGCCGGCAAAGGCGGCGGTGAGATAGATCTCCGGCTTCAACAGCGCGGACGGCTGTCCGGCGATCGTATCGCGGATGATCCCGCCGAAGGTCGCCGTGGCGACCCCCATGAGGACGGCAACCACCGGCGGATAGCCGAGCGACAGGGTCTTCGCGGCGCCCATCACCGAATAGGACGCGACGCCGACGCTGTCCGCCCAACGCAAGGGACGGTCGACCTTCTCCACCCAGGCCGCGGCAAACCACATCGCGGCGCCGATGCCGAGACAGACAAGGAGATAGAGCTGGTTCCCGACCCAGAAGATCGGCACGCCAAGCACGAGATCGCGCAGGGTTCCGCCGCCAACGCCGGTGAAGACCGCAAAGAACAGAAAGGCCAGAAAATCGAGCCGAAGCCGGGACGCGACGATTCCGCCGGTTACGGCGAACACCGCAACACCCAGGAAATCAAGAAGCTGAAGCATGGTCGCCATTTTCGGCCCCGGTTGTTCTCGCACGTCCTATCCGACGGATACGCCCGTCGGCCCGGGCCGGCCTGAAGGGATGCAGACACAAAAAGACGCGGCCACCCGGGGTGCCGCGCCTTCATTCGGGCCATCGACCCGGCCCATATCCGTGGACCGTCTCAGGCGGTCTTGTCGACGGTCGCTCCCGGTTCGGCCTGCGGCGCGTCGGGCTTGCGCTCTTTCGGTCCGCCCTTCGACACGCCGACCATTGCCGGGCGCAGGACGCGATCGCCGATAATGTAGCCGGCCTGGACAACCTGCACCACGGTGTTGTTCGGCACCTCGGTGTTGGGCACCTCGAACATCGCCTGATGGAAGTTCGGATCGAAGCGTTCGCCTTCCGGGTTGAGCTTCTTCACACCGTGCTTCTCGAGCTGGTTGATCATCTCCCGCTCGGTCAGTTCGACGCCCTCGATCAAGACGCGCATGGCTTCGTCGGCCGATGCCCGCGCATCGTCGGAAATCGCATCGAGCGCGCGGCGCAGGTTGTCGCTGACGCCGAGCATGTCGCGCGCGAAATTCGCAACCGAGTACTGCCGGCTTTCGCGGACTTCCTTTTCCGTGCGCCGACGGAGGTTTTCCATCTCCGCCATGGTCCGAAGGACGCGATCCTTCATCTCGGCGTTTTCGCTGCGAAGCGCTTCCACCGGATCGACCGCACCTTCGCCATCCGCCATGTCGTTCGCGGTGGCATGTGCCTCATCCGCAACGGCCTCATTGGCGGCGTTTTCTTCCGGATTGTCATTCGGAGTGTTGCTGGTGTCGCTCATCATCTACCCGAAACTGTCTGACGCGTATGACTGTGTGACGCGTATGGACGATCCCGCCCGCAGGCGGAGATCGGCGGAGACCCGCCTTTAAGACGCAACGAACCCCGTGTCCAGTCCGGCAAGCGGAAGGACACGGGGCGCGCGCATGCGCGAATGTTCACTTGCCCCGGAGACCGAATTCGCCGAGACGGCCAGGTCCGGTGCGGTCCTGCCTGCCTGCCCTGAAGCGACCGGATCGCGATTCGCTTCCAGGCCCGGCGGCAATGACGACCGTCAGGACGAGGTCTTGATCCAGTCCGCAAGCTTGTTCTTGGGCGCGGCGCCGATCTGCGTGGACACCGGCTCTCCATCCTTGAACATGATCAGCGTCGGGATCGACCGGACGCCGTACTTCATGGCGATGTTCTGGTTCTCGTCGATGTTGAGCTTGGCGATCGTCACCTGCTCGCCCATCTCGTCGGAGATTTCCTCAAGCGCCGGCGCGATCATCTTGCAAGGGCCGCACCATTCCGCCCAGAAATCAACGACAACCGGGCCCGATGCCTTCAGGACATCGTTTTCAAAGGATTCATCCGTCACGACTGCGGTGGCCATTTCTTGCCCTTTCCAAAATCACGAATGCGACTGCATTCTTCGTTGCGCTGAACGTAGGAAGCCGGCCCGCCCGCGTCAAGCGAGCGATCCGTCCATCACCGGCCCGCCCGACTGCGCGGTCAGCGCCGCAAGGGCTGCCTCGAGACGGTCCTGCGAAATCTCCCTCAACACCGGCCGCGCAGTGTAGAGCAAAGCCGCGCGCACCGCACGACCGGGATAGATCTCCTGCAACAAGGCACGGTAGACGGCGAGCTGGGCCACATAGGCCTCGCCGATGTCCTCCGTTTCATCCGGCACCCGCCGGTCGGTCTTGAAATCGACAACCAGCACCGCCGCCTCCGTCACACACAACCGGTCGATCTGGCCGGAGACGTCAACGCTGCTGCCGTCATCCAGCGAAAGCTGGCCGACGAGCGGCACTTCCGTGAGCGCGCGGGTGGAAAACACCTCGGCGAAGGCCGGCTCCGCGAGAACGGCACAGGCTTCGCCGGCCAGCGCATCCGCGTTGCCGGCAAGCTCGGGCGCAAGACCGGCCTCCAGATAGCGACGCGCCGCCGAAAGCCTGTCCTCGGGGGGCAGGTCCGGCAGGAGCTGAAGCAGCCGGTGCAGATGCCGGCCACGCTCCAGCGCCAGAGACTGGCGCGCGCGGGCGACCGCGAGTTCCTCCACCGGCGCAAGCTCGGCCGGGCCGTCCTTGGTTTCCATCTCCTCAAAGGCCGCCGACGGCTGCAGGCGGCGCGGCCGCACCACGGGCGCGACCGGCGCATGCAGCCACGCGGGAAGACGGGCCAAAGGCGCGGCATCGTCCCCGCCTCGAGGGGCACGCGCGCCGAGCTGCGGCGGATCGGAATGGGTGCCGCTGGCCTGCCATACACGGCAGGGGTCGCCGGTCGCGGTCACGCCATCGCGGGCGTCGGGGTCCAGTCCCGCGGCAACGAGGCGGTGCCAGCAGCCGTCCTTCTGGCCGCTCGCGGGCGCCCAGCCGCAGACGACGAGCCGGTCGCGGGCCCGCGTCATCGCCACATAGAGCAGCCGCCGGTATTCCTCTTCCGCCGCCGTTCTGAGGGTCGCAAGCGCCTCTTCGTGCCAGTCGGTTCGCGAGGCCTTGGGCGGCAGCCAGACAAGTGCCTCGGGCGCGGCCTTGTCGTCTGAACGCCGGCGCGCCAGAAACGCCGGATCATGTTGCGACACCACCGGTGCCGCTCCGCTGTCGACCAGGATGACCAGCGGCGCCTCCAGCCCCTTGGCGCCATGCACGGTCATGATGCGCACGACCCCGCGTGCGGCGTTCAGCTCGCGCTTGACCTGCGTCGGCGCGGCCGCGAACCAGGCGAGAAACCCCTCAAGCCCCGGCGTGCCCGTCTGTTCGAACGTCAGGGTGAGCGCCAGGAACTCATCAAGGACATCGTCGACCTCCGTGCCCATGCGGGCGCGAAAGGCGGCGCGCGCGCCGTCGGCGGACAAGAGCCTGGAGAAAAACTCGAAGGGCGGCATGAAGTCGGCGCGCGCGCGCAACTCTTCCATCCGGGCGCGAACGGCATCAAGCGCCGGATCGGCCTGCGCGCAGCGCACCAGCGACTGCCACAGCGTCCCGCGCCGCAGCGCCACCCCGTCCGGCCGGGCGATGCGATAAAGCGCGTCGTCGTCGAGCCCGAACAGCGGGCTCTTCAAGACGGCTGCAAGCGACAGGTCGTCCTCGGGCAGCAGCAGGAAGCGGCCGAGCGCGATCAGGTCTTCCACCGCGATATGCTCGTTGAGGATGAGGCGGTCGCTACCGGCGACCGGAACGCCGGCCTGCTTCAGCGCGCGGGTCAGCGCATCGACGAAGGGGCCGCGCTTGCGCACCAGCACAAGCACATCCTCGGGATCGGCCTCGCCGTTTCGCCACCATGCCTCGACGGTCTCCGCGATCCGGCTCGCCAGCCGGATCATCGGGTTTCCGGCGGACAGGCGGTCGATCGGCTCCCTCCAGTCGTCCGGGGTCTCGATTGCGTCGCTTTCCTCCGGCGGCCAGATCTCGACATACCCCGGCTCGTTGCGGCGCACGGCCTCATGCACGGGCGGCACCTGCTCCTGCGCCAGTCCACGGTGCACCTCGGGAGCGGCAAAGACCGTATCGACCGCGGACAGGACGTCGGGACGGGAGCGGAACGACAAGGTGAGCTCGACCCGGGAGAAGGCGGTCTCCGCATCCTGCGCCCGTTTCTGGAAATAGGTGCGCATCTCGGCGAAATAGGCCGGAACCGCCCCCTGGAACGAATAGATCGACTGTTTCTCGTCACCGACCGCGAAGAGGGTTCGCGTGCGCGGGTTCGCCGACGCGCCGGCGAAGAACTCCTCCGCCAGGGCCCGGATCACCTGCCACTGGTGCGGACTGGTGTCCTGGGCCTCATCGACGAGAATATGGTCGAGGCCCTGATCGAGCTTGTATTGCACCCAAAGGGCGGCATCCGCGCGCGACAAGAGGCTCGCGGTGCGCACGATCAGATCCTCGAAATCCATCAGGCCGCGCCGGGTCTTCTCGCGCTCATAGGCCTGCAGCATCGCATCCGCCAGGAGCAGCGCGGCTTGCGTTCCGGCAAGCGTATAGGCCGCCCGCCGGCGCGCCAGAAGATCGAGCAGCCGCTCCTGCTCGGCGACAAGGCGCTCGACGACCTGCGGATCGGCGGTCGCGACCGCCTTGCCGGCAAGCGCCTTGGTCGGCGACAGGTCCTTGTTGAGGAAGACGGAGAGCCAGAGATCGCGCCACTGCGCCGGATCCTCGCACCTGACGGCGGCCCGGAGGCGATCCGCGCGCTTGCCGTCGGTGGCGGTTCCCTGCGCCAGCGCCTCGGCGATTGTCCGCGCGGCGACATCGTCAATCGTGCGCTCGTCGAACATACGCGCCTCGAGCGAGGCCACTGTATCCTGCTCGGAAAGCCCGAAGAGACGCTGCAATTCGCCAAGCGCCAGGTCCGGCGAGCCGGCGTGCTGCAGCCAGCGCCGCAGCTGGTCGCGCTTGGCGACCAGTTCCCCAAGCGCGGTCTCGACGGACTTGTCGGGCAATTCGGCAATGAGAAAGACAAGCGCGCGGCCGAGCGGACTTTCAGGCGAGCGTTCGGCGCGCGCCAGCACCTGTGCCCTTGCGGTTGCCAGCAGATCCGCCGACTGGCGGTCGTCGAGCACGGAGAAATGCCCGGCGACATTGGCCTCCAGCGGAAACTGGTGCAGCAGGGCCTCGCAAAAGGCGTGGATCGTCTGGATTTTCAGCCCGCCGGGCGTTTCCAGCGCGGTCGCAAACAGATGGCGCGCCCGGGCGAGACGGCGGGCATCGGGCACGCGCCCCTCGATGTCCCGCACCTCCTCGCTCAGCCGCGCGTCGTCATAGGTCGTCCAGTGGCCCAGCGTCTCGAACACCCGCGTCTGCATTTCCGATGCGGCGGCCTTGGTAAAGGTCAGGCACAGGATGCGCGACGGTGCTGTTCCGGCAAGCAGCAGGCGGATGACGCGCCGGGCGAGCACAAAGGTCTTGCCCGAACCTGCGTTGGCGCTCACCCAGACGGAGCGCTCCGGATCGGCGGCCAGTCCCTGCCGCTCGCGGGTGGCTGCCGGGATCTCGATCTTGCTCACCCGTCGTCTCCGCTTTCCAGAGCCCATTCGCGGACCCTTGCAAGATGGTCGTAGGGCGCGGCGAACTCGCGCTCCTTCATGACGCGGGCGCGCGAGAGATATCCGGTCGCGGGATTCTCATAGCCGGCAAAGAGCGCCCTGGTGCGGGCGAGGGCTTCTGCCGCGAGATCGCCCACGTCGCCCTCTTTCGGCTTGCGCTCGGCGACCTCCAGCGGCACGCGCCCGCCCGACAGCCGCAGATACAGAAGGCTCTCGACGGGAATTGCCGGGTCGACGCCGGCAAAGGCCCCGGCCCGGATCATCGCGGCCTCCAGCGGCAATTGCGGCGCCAGCAGCGCGGCGACTTCCTTGGCGCTCGGCGCCTGACCGGTCTTGTAGTCGATGACCGCATGGGAGCCGTCGGCCCGAAGATCGATCCGGTCCGCCCTTGCGCTGAGTGTCACGACGCGGCCGGGCGTCAGGTCCAGCTCCATCGCGCCGGCGATTTCCAGATGACGTTCGACGATCTCCCCGGCCCATCCGGCTTCGTTGCGCAGAAAGGCCGATGCAATGCGCTCGAACCGCAGCCACCAGATCGCCCGGATGGCGGGAAAGGCATCCACCTGCGAAAACCGGCTGCGCCCGATCTCCAGAAGCCGGGCCTCGGCCGCAGCATCGAACGGGCCGGTCCAGCTCTCGAGGAAATCGGCGAGGATATCGTGGATCAGCGTGCCTTTTTCCGCCGCTCCGGGATCGCCGCCGATGGGATCTACGGGATCGAGCTTCAGGATGTCGCGCGCATAGATCGCATAGGGGTCGCGGATCAGCGTTTCTATGGCCGTCACCGACAGGCGCGACGGCCGCGCGGCAACCGGCGGTGTCGGCGACGGGCGCTTTGCAGGTAGCGGCGGATGCGCAGGCTGGTCCATGGCGCGGGCAAGCTCCAGCCAGGCGTCGCCGCGGGCGCGCATTGACTTTGACTGCGCCTCACCGAGAAGCGTCGTCAGCCGCAACAGCCAGCGCGAGGCCACCGTCGGTGCGCCATCGGCACGCTCGGAGCGCGACAGCACGACCCGCCCCGCGCCCATCCCTTCGATGAAGTCATGCGCGGCCGCACCGATACGCCGCTCCGGCGGATCGAGACCGATGCCGCGTTTCATCGGCCGGTTGAGCCAGGGGTCGTTGCGGGTGCGCTGCGGCCAGCTGCCCTCGTTGAGCGCACCGAGGATCACCAGATCGAACGGCTGGAGCCGGGCTTCCATCGGCCCGAGGATCGCGATGCGCGGATCGCCCGGCAGGCGGCGGCGGACGTTCAGGCCCGACAGCAGCGCGACGAAGACATCCGGCCAGTCGCGCAAGGGAACCGACAGGCCGGCGGCATCCGCGTCGAACATTTCCGCAAAGGCGGCCGCGAGCCCCTCGCCGGCCTCGCCCGCATAAAGCTCGCCCGCATCGCCGTTTTCGTCACGGCACAGCCGGCGCAGCACCTCTTCATGCGCCCGGGCCAGCGCGACGGCCTCGATTTCGGTCTCGCCACCCGCGCCGTCAACCTCGCCCGCGGCAAGAGCCTCGAGCGGCGCAAGCGCCTCTCCAAGCCGCGCGACGAGATCCTCCACCACATCCCAGTCTTCGTCGTGCAGCCGTTTCCAGCGCGGCATGCGCCCGCCGCCGCCCTCTGCCCCGGCGAGCGCGCGCGCGGCGCGAACACCGTCGAGCAAGCCTTGGGTGCCGCTGCGGGCACGCGGCCCCCGCAACACCGCCCGCTCCAGCGCACGGGCCGCGGCGCGTACTTCATTTGCCGGCAAACCGAGGCGCGTGAGCGGATGTTTCAGCAGGGCGAGCAGCGGCACCGGTTCAAGCCCGCCAAGCGCAAGTTCGCCCGCCAGTCGGGCCAGAACGCCAGGCGGCGTCTGGTCCAGCGGACGCCCGGCGCTGTCGTCGGCCTGCAATCCCCAGCGGCGCAGTTCCACCGCGACCCGGCGCGCGAGCGTCCGATCCGGCGTGATCAGCGCGGCGGACGTTCTCTCCTCCACCGCCTGCCTCAAGACGATGGCGACGGCGAGCGCCTCTTCCGCCTCGTTGCGCGCCGTCAGCAGGTCGACGCCGGCGAATGCCGCGTGGCGCTCATCATCGCTCAATGCTGCGGCCAATGCCGGCCAGCTGTCGGTGGTCTCGGCCGGGCGCAGGGCATCGGCAACGATCCGGTCCCGCACCGACCCGGAGGCAAGCAGGGGAATATCGGCCCGCTCGACGCCAAGCCCGGTCACCACATGCGCCATGCCGTATTGCGGATGGCTCGGCACACCGCCACTTGCGACGGGCGCGCGGTCATCCGCTTCGCCCGTCCCCAGGATTGCCTGCCAGGACGGGTCGTCGAGTTCCCGGTCGAACCCGGGAAACACGATGGCCCCCTGATCGAGATCGGCAACGACACGCAGAAGCTCGGCGGTCGCCGGCACGGAGCCGGTCGCGCCCGCCACGATCACGGGACCTGCGGGCGGCGTTTCGCGCAGGCGCTCAGCTTCGCGGCGGATCAGCGCGGAGCGCCGCGCCTTGGGGTTCATCGCGCCCTGATCGGCCAGATGCGCCGGCCAGTAGGTCATCGCGATCTTGAGGAAATCCAGCGTGATCTGCCAGTAGCGGGCGTGATCCTCGGGAACGAGACCGGCCAGCCCCGTCCAGGGCACTTCCTCCGTCTCCATCTCGTCCATCAGCGCCAGAAGATCGCCGGCGAGCCAGGCGGCATCGGCGGCCGACGCCGGTGTCCGCAAGACCGCATCCGCGCCCAGTTCCAGCACCTCGCGGCGCAGGGCGCCTTCCCAGGCATGAACAAGCCGGGTCATCGCCATCTTGCGATGCATCTCGGGGAGAGCCGGCGGCAGGTCGAGATCGGCGCCGTCGTTGCGCAGCAGATGAACGTCCTCGTCGACATCGCCAAGCGCGCGAATGACGGGGAGCAACGTCGCGCTGCGGCCGAGCCGCGCCTGGAACAGCGCCGGCAGCACGCGCGCGGCGCGGCGTGTCGGCACATAGAGCGTCACGCGCGCAAGGGCCAGCGGATCCGCGTCTGCATCCAGTCCCGGCACGAGCCGGCCCGCCAGCAAGGCATCGACAAATGTCGGCAGGAAGGGCGCCGAGGGTGGAATGGTGAAAATCTTCGGCTGGCGCCGCGTGCTCATGCGCACCGTCCCGGTCTCAAAGGCAACAAATCAAAATCGTCCGCGCGAAACCCGCCACGCACGCCCGGATATCCGGATGCAGATATCAGCGGGTGCTGTTGCGGATCGCCCGCTCCGCCTCGGCAATCGATTCCGGAGTTCCGACATGCAGCCAGACCCCCTCCATCTGCACACCGTAGAGGGTGCCGCGCGCAATCGCCACGTCAAACAGCCGGTTGAGGGAAAAGGCCCCTTCCGGCGCATTCTCGAAAAGCCGGGGATGCAGAATCGCGGCTCCCGCGTAGGCAAACGGCGCGACAGTGCGCTCCGGTCGCCGCTTCAGTCTCCCATGCGGATCGATGATGAAATCGCCCTTGCCGTCGTAGCCGACCGACTCGACATACTCCGAAAGCAGGAGCAATGCATCCATCTCGTCCGGTTTCCAGGCCGCGCGCAGGTGGTCGAGGTTGGGCACAACCCCCTCGATCCAGGTGCTGTCGGAGTTCAGCAGGAAGAACGGTTGCTCCCCCAGCAGGGGAAGCGCCTTGACGATGCCGCCGCCGGTCTCCAGCAAAAGACCGCGCTCATCGGAGACCACCGCCTTCGGCAAGCCGGGCCGGCGCGCGACATGCACCTCGACGAGGTCTGCCAGATAGTGGACGTTGACGACGCAGGTCTCGACGCCGGCGGCTTCGAGCTTGTCGAAGGCCCGGTCGATCAGCGCCTCGCCGGCGACCGGGATCAGCGGCTTGGGCGTGATCGCCGTGAGCGGGCGCATCCGCGTTCCCATCCCGGCGGCCAGAACCATCGCGCGGCGAATGGGCATTGCCGTTTCCCCTGTCATGGACGTCCCCGCTGGGCGGCATTGTCGTTCCCCGTGTCCAGCCCTGCAAGCCACGTCGCCAGCGGCGCCAGCAGCGGATGCGCCAGCGCCCGCGCAAGATAATCCCGCACCCTTGGCAGATGCGCGAGATAGGCCGGCTTGCCGTCGCGCTCGGACAGGCGGACGAACACCCCCAGCACCTTATGCGCGCGTTGTGCGGCCATGATCGCATAGTCGCCGCGCAGGCGGTCGGCATCGAAGCCGGGATCCCGCGCAAGGCGGCGGGCGATGTAGCGCTCGACCAGCGCGGTCTCGAGATCGGGCGGGATCGTCACCCGCGCATCCATGGCAAGCGAGGCAAGATCGTAGGCCGGCGATCCCATCACCGCATCCTGATAGTCGACCAGACCGAGCCGGTCGCTGCCGCTGCGCTCGCCGCGCCAGATCAGATTGGGCGAATGATAATCGCGCAGCGCCAGCACGGGTGGCTGCTCCTGCACCCGCGCGATCAGCGGCCGCCAGAGGGCGGAAAACGCGTCGCGCATGGCCGGCGTCACCGTCACGCCGCGCGAGGGCAGATACCAGTCGAGAAACAGTTCCGCCTCGGTCAGCAGGGCGCGTTCGTCATAGGCGGGAACCTGATAGCTGCCGCCCCCCGGAACGCCCGGCAGGGGTAGCGACGGACCGATGCCGGCTTCATGCAGGTCAGCCAGCAGGTCGACCGCCGCCTCGTAGCGCTCCGGCACCGGCGCACCCGCTTCGACGATCATACCCCGTCCGAGATCCTCCTGCAGCAAGAGGCCCGCGGGAAGATCTGCCGCAAGCGTCTCCGGCGCGCTGAAACCGTGGGCGCGCAAGGCCTCTCCGACAGCGACAACGGCGTGCATGTCCTGTGCAAGATGCACGATATCGGCGTAGCTCTCGGTGCCATCGGCGGCCCCTGGAATGTCGAGCGCCGGCGCGTTCATCAGGATCGCAGCCCGCTCCGGCGTTCTCGCCGTCTCGTAGCGGCGGGGCGAGGCATCGCCCTGCAAATAGCGTCGCACGGCGTCTCCCATCCCCGCACTTTCCAGAAGTGCGCGGATGGCGCGGGTGCGCTCGACGCGGGCAAGCCAGGCGGGATCTGTGGAGCGCAGGAGAAACCTGCGCGCATCGGTTTCGCCCACCGTTTCGATGGAAATGGAGAGGCAGTCTTTGGGCAGAAAATCCCCCGCCTTTTCCGGCCATTCGACCAGGGCGACCCCGGTTTCCAGCGCATCCTCCAACCCCAGTTCCTCGATCTCCTCCGGCTCCTCGAGCCGGTAGAGATCAAGATGCGCGACGTCGAAACGGGGAAGCGGATAGGACTGGACCAGCGTGAAGGTCGGACTTGGAACCTCAAGCTCCGCATCGTCGGCGAGCGCGCGGATCAAGGCGCGGGCGAAGGTGGATTTTCCGGCTCCCAGATCACCCGAGAGGCACAGGCAGTCACCGGGCGCGACGACCATCGCCAGATCTTCCGCAAGCCTTTGGGTCTCGGCCGGCTCCGCCACGGCAATGCAGATCTCCTCCGGCGTGCCCTGCTCCATTGCCGCGGGGCCTTGCTGCCCGCCGGTGGCTGTCGTCTCCGCCATCACGTACTGCTATTCGGCGGCGTGCTGGAGGGCATCGGGAGCAAAGGGAAATCGGCACACGACATGCGTGCCGACCCCCTCTTGTGAGGAAATATCGACCGTGCCGCCGTGCAGTTCGACAAAGCTCTTCACGATCGACAGGCCGAGGCCTGCCCCGCGGCGGCGCGCGCCGGCGTCGCGCCCGACAAAGCGGGCAAAGACCTGATCGAGCATGTCCTCGGGAATGCCGCAGCCATGATCGCGAACCTGGAATTCGATCGCATCGGCGGTGCGCTGGCAGGAGACGTCGATGGCCCCGCCGACATCGGAGAAGCGCAAGGCGTTGGAAATGAGGTTGTAAAGCACCTGGCGCAACCGGCGCTCGTCCGCCTGGATCACGCCGACATTGTCCGACATGTCGAGATTGAGCGTTATCCCGGAATCGGTCAGCCGATCCTTCAGCCCCTCGACCGCTGCCTGCACCGTCTTGGCGACATCGACCGACGAAAGATCCAGCTCCATGATGCCCGCATCGATGGTCGCCAGATCCAGAATGTCGTTGATGATCGCCAGGAGCGCCGAGGACGACGACAGGATGTAGTCCACATATTCGCTCTGCTTCGGCGTCAGCGGACCGAACTTCGGATCCGACAGAAGCTGGGCAAAGCCGATGATGTTGGTCAGCGGCGAGCGCAATTCATAGGAAACATGCTGGATGAAGGCGTTCTTGAGCTGGTCGGCCTGTTCCAGCGCCTCGTTCTTGTCGAGAAGCGCGCGTTCGACGTTCACCGAATCCGTGACATTGACGAAGGTGACGAGCGTGCCGCCGTCGGGAAGCGGAACCGTCGCATAGTCGATGGCCTCGCCGCTCTCGCGCTCCATCCGCCCGACGACCGGCTCGCGGTTGTCGGCCAGGCTCGTCACTGCGGTTACCAGACGCTGCCAGACATGCGCCTCTTCCGGTTCCAGCAGTCCCGCCTCGACGATCCGGGTGATATGCGGACTGTCGCCAAGACCGTCGTCGGCAAGGTCCCAGATCACCTCGAAGGCCGGATTCCAAAGCCGCAAACGGCCATCGGAGCCAAACACCGCCACCGCCTCGGAGAGATTGTCGAGGGTTTCGCCCTGCACGCGGATCAGCGAATTGTAGCGGCTCTCCAGATCGAGCCGCTCGGTCACATTCTCGTAGATATAGGTCACGCCGCCCTGCGGATGCGGGTTGGCGATCACGCGCAGCGTGCGGCCGTCCGGCAGATGCCACCAGAATTCCCGCGCATCGACGGACGTGTAGGTCTCGAGCAGCTTGTTGCGCCAGCCGCGGTAGTCCGCCTGTTCGGGCAGCTTGCGTGCCGCGCGGAGCGCGTCGAGCAGCGCGCCGTCCGTCGGATTGCTTTCCAGGAACCCGGTATCAAGCCCCCAGAGCGCATGAAAGGCAGCGTTGTAGAACTGCAGACGCCTGTCGGCGCCGAAGATCGCCACGGCGGTGGCGAGCTGGTCGAGGGTGCGGGCGTGAAAATCGATCGTGCGCCCCAGTTCCTGACGGCTGTGCTCCAGCTCGCTGACATCGATGGCGAAACCGCCCGTCCCGCTTTCGACCGCGCATTGCGTGACATCGAAGATCCGGCGCGCGCCGGCTGAAACGGCAGGCATGCGGGCATGCGCCACGCCGGCATCATCGCGCGCCCGATCCATCGCCTTGCGGTTGCGGGCATCCAGGAATTCCGTGCCGGCCTCGACGGCACCGGAGCCGTCCGGCGCTTCCACGGCCGTCGCATAGGCGGCATTGACCCAGACAAGACGCCCCTCGCCATCGCGCAACCAGGCCGGCGCCGGCACCGCGTCGAGCAGCGCGCGCAGCGTCGCGACCTCATGGGTGAGCTCTTCGTGGCGCTTGACCAGGAGCGCGTGGTTCTTGCGCTCGCCCGTCAGATCGCGCATGCGCACGACCGGAGCGCTGGCGGCGACCCGGCCCGAAACCTCGACCAGACCGCCCGATTGCGTGGGCAACACCATGTGGAAGGTTTCACCGTTGCGACGCAGGCGCTCGACGGCCCGCTCAAGCGCTGTGGCGGATTTCGCGTCGAGCCATGTCCCGAAGGCCAGAAGCCGTGCCGGAGAGCGCGGCACGCCGCAGGCTTCGTCGAGAACGCCGGCGATCATCGGCCCGGCGTCTCCCGGTTGCCAGACGATCAGGCGCTGGTCGTCGGAATCCACCAGGCTCTCCAGCCGGTCGAGCCGCGCCGTCAGGCTGGCGTTCTTCTCGCGAACCTCGGACAGCGTGCCGACGGTTGCACGCCGGTTGCGCAGGAAGGTCACCGCGGCGGTAACGGCAAAGGTGACCGCGCCGCCGACAGCCGCGACCCAGACAACCTTGAAGGGATCGACATCCCCGAGGGACAGGGGTGCCGTGTCTTGCGCCCTGGAAAGTCCGGTCAGAGACAGCCATGCAAGCGTGCCACCGGCGGCCCGGACTGCCGTCTTTCGACGCAATTCCCGCCACGCGCTGCTCTTGCGCGCATGTTGCAAGCCGTCCGCCGGCATTTTCACGATCCTCTACCGCCGCTTCGAGCCCGAAAATGCTCGTCGGGACAGTTGTGCCTCACGAACCGCCCGATTCGCAAAGACCATAACGCAAAGCCGAATCGCGAAGAAGTGTTCCTTGCCGAAAAGTAAACGGGAGCCGTGTCGTCCACAGCTCCCGCACAAAGGCTCGACCGCATGATGCGCGGGCGGGCAAGGGCCCGCCCGGCAGGGATCAGTAGCGGTAATGTTCCGGCTTGTAGGGGCCGGTGGTCTCGACGCCGATGTAAGCGGCCTGCTCTTCGGAAAGCTCGGTCAACTCCACACCAAGCTTTGCCAGGTGCAGACGCGCGACGCGCTCGTCGAGGTGCTTCGGCAGCACGTAGACGTCGTTTTCGTACTGTTCCGGACGCGTCCAGAGTTCGATCTGCGCCAGCACCTGGTTGGTAAAGCTGGCCGACATCACGAAGCTCGGGTGGCCGGTGGCATTGCCGAGGTTCAGCAGACGGCCTTCCGACAGAAGGATCATGCGCTTGTTGTCGGAGAACTCGATCATGTCCACCTGGGGATTGATGTTCGTCCACTTGTAGTTGCGCAGCGCCTCGACCTGGATCTCGTTGTCGAAGTGACCGATGTTGCCGACGATCGCCATGTCCTTGAGCGAACGCATGTGGTCGATGGTGACGACGTCCTTGTTGCCCGTGGTGGTGATGACGATGTCGGCGGTCGGAGCGGCCTTTTCCAGCGTCACGACCTCATAGCCGTCCATCGCCGCCTGCAGGGCGCAGATCGGATCGACTTCCGTGACCTTGACGCGGGCGCCGGCGCCGCGCAGCGAGGCGGCAGAGCCCTTGCCGACGTCGCCATAGCCGCACACAACGGCGGTCTTGCCGGCCATCATGACGTCCGTGCCGCGGCGAATGCCGTCGACCAGGCTTTCCTTGCAGCCGTATTTGTTGTCGAACTTCGACTTGGTGACGCTGTCGTTGACGTTGATCGCCGGGAACGGCAGCAGGCCCTTGGCCTTGAGCTGATAGAGGCGGTTGACGCCCGTGGTGGTTTCTTCCGAAACACCGCGGATGTCATCGCGCTGGCGGGTGAACCAGCCCGGGCTCTGCTCCATGCGCTTGCGGATCTGGGCGAAAAGAACGGTCTCTTCCTCCGACGAGGGGTTGGACAGCACGTCCTCACCGGCTTCGGCGCGGGCGCCGAGCAGGATGTACATGCTGGCGTCACCGCCATCGTCGAGGATCATGTTGGCCGTGCCTTCGGGGAACATGAAGATCCGGTCGCAATAGTCCCAATATTCCTCGAGGGTCTCACCCTTCTCGGCGAAGACCGGAACGCCGGCAGCCGCGATGGCGGCGGCGGCATGGTCCTGCGTGGAGAAGATGTTGCAGGATGCCCAGCGCACTTCGGCGCCGAGCGCGGTCAGCGTCTCGATCAGGACGGCCGTCTGAATGGTCATATGCAGGGAACCGGCAATACGCGCGCCCTTGAGCGGCTTGCTCTCGCCGAATTCCTCGCGGCAGGCCATCAGGCCCGGCATTTCGGTTTCGGCGATATCGATTTCCTTGCGGCCGTAGTCGGCCAGGGAGATATCCTTGACGTAATAGTCGCTTGCAGTGCTCATCGGCTAGATCCGCTCACTCGGTTGGCGTTGACGCCCGAAGCACCCGACCGGAAACCGGCAGAGCGCACGGCGGGACGGAGCTGGGAATTGACATGGGATTGCGTCCGCGCGGCGCGCGGATCCCTCCGCATCCTTATAGGCGGTCATCGGATACAAAGCAATAATGATATAAAGATTTCTTTATATCATTAGCGGCAACTTAAGCGCGCTCGCGCAGTGCCAAGCCCGATCCCCGCGGGACCGGCCACTCCGGGTGAGCGTGTCATGCTCGATTATGAAATGAA
>PARB01000068.1 GCA_002709505.1 Paracoccaceae bacterium
GCAGATCCAGCACTTCGCGGTGTCTTTGAAGCGGGGCGTTCCGAATGTCCCCGGGTTCCCCGGAGCTGGACTTGAAGGCGACGACATCGGCTTCGGTATTACCGCGGGTCTGACCGTAAAGCCCATGGAAGGCACCGAGATCGGGCTTGGCTATCGCTCCAGCGTTTTCCATGAGTTGGACGGCCAGTTGGCGTCGCCGACAGGGGTCGCGGGGATCAACGCGCGGCTCAGCACGCCGGACATGGTGAACCTGTCGGTCAAGCAGCGGGTAACCGATGCCTTCCGGGTCTTCGGTACGGTGGAATGGACCAACTGGAGCCGGTTGAAGTCTCCGCGCGTGACGGCGCAGGCCAATGGTGCCGTCCTCGAGACCCTGCACTTCAACTATGACGATGGCTGGTACTTCGCGCTGGGCGGCGAATATGACGTCAACGAGGACCTGACCCTGCGTGCGGGTATCGCCTATGAGCTGTCCCCGATCGACGATTCGATCCGCTCGACGCGTCTTCCGGACAATGATCGTCTGTGGCTGTCGGCCGGCGCGTCCTATCAGGTGCTGGAAAACCTCGCGCTCGATGTCGGCTACACCTACATCCACACCGCGAAGACATCGGTCAACATCGGTCCGGGCCACCAGGACTACAATCCGGCCATCGGCACCTATTCCTCGAATGTCGATGCCAACGTGAACATTGTCTCCGCCTCGCTGCGCTACCGCTGGGGCGGTCCGCACGACAGGCCGGAGGCGAATGGCCGGGGCTATTGAGAGAAAGTCACCGGAACTGACATGATGAAGCCGGCGGAGCGGTCCGCCGGCTTTTTCGTGCCGCGGCTCAGAATGCGGCCGGATAGAGCCCGCCATCGATCAGGATATTCTGGCCCGTCACATAGGCGGCGTGGGCCGAACAGTAGAAGGCGCAGATCTGGCCGAACTCCTCCGCCGTGCCGAACCGCCCGGCCGGAATTTCGCCGGCCTGGGCGGCGCGGATCTCCTCGACAGTGCGGCCGGAGGCTTTCGCCGCACCCTCGATGCCGCCGCGCAGCCGGTCGGTGTCCATCTTGCCCGGAAGCAGGTTGTTCACCGTCACGTTGCGGCTGGCGTATGTGCGCCCGACGCCGGCGAGAAACGCCGTGAGGCCCGCCCGCGCACCGCTCGACAGGTCAAGGCCGGCGAGCGGCATGCGCACGGTGATCGACGTGATGTTGACGATCCGTCCGAAGCCGCGATCCGCCATGCCGTCGGCGACCTTCTGGATCATCTCGATGGGCGAGATCATGTTCTGGATCACGCCGTCGATCATCGCGTCGCGGTCAAGCTCGTGATAGTCGCGGCGCGGCGGTCCGCCGTTGTTGTTGACCAGAATGTCGGGGTTCGGGCAGGCGGCCAGAAGCGCCTCCTGGCCCTCGCGGGTCGAGACATTGGCCGCGACCGGCGTAACCTTTGCGCCGGTGCGGCGGGCAATTTCGTCCGCTGTGCGCGCCAGACGGTCGGCATCGAGACCGTTGACGACGATCTCGCAGCCGGCCTGCGCCAGCGCTTCGGCGCAGCCGCGCCCAAGGCCCCTGCTGGAGGCGCAGACGATGGCCTTGCGGCCCGAAATTCCAAGATCCATGAGCTTTGTCCCCGTGATGATTGGAGCGGTGGTCTCCCGGCGGAATGGCCGGAAGCCTGCCGGTCGCCTGAGGCTGTAAGGTCGCGCTCATCCTCGACCGGGCAGGTGGGGGCTGGCAAGCCCCTCGCGGCGGCGGCGTTCCGGCGGTTTCTTCCGCTTCTTCCCGTGTTTTGGCTATACTGCTGTTGGAGAACGGCGCGAAGGAGCCGGAAGATGGCAGGTAAAGCGAACCTCGGTCTGGCCCTTTCGGCAGCCCTGATCCTCGCGGGCTGTGTCGGGGCGGGGGAGCGGGCGCCCGATCCGCAGGCAAGCGGGGCTTCGGCAGCAGATACAAGCGCCTGCCTTACCGCGGTCGCGGAGCAGACGGGAAACAGCGTCAGCGTTCTTCGCTCAGAGGTTTCAGAGGCGAATACGCTGGTGATGGTCGGCGTCGGGCCGCAGCAGGCGCCCTGGCGCTGTCTCGTGTCCGGCGGGCAGGTGGCGGACGTGATGTCGATGACGGACGAAGGCGCGCTTTGACAGTGGTGTGGCGTCCGGGCTCGGGGAGGAAGACGATGCGGTTGATCTCGACGCTTGCAGTCCTCTTGATCGGTCTTGCGGTCTGGCCCGCCCATGCCCAGGAGGCCGTCACCAAGCGGGTTCAGTTTGCTGCCGGCCAAAGCGGTGCGACGATGTCCGGTCGCATCAAGGGCTATGAGAGCGTGCATTATCTCCTGGGCGCAATGGCCGGGCAGCGCATGACGGTGGAATTGACGGCTTCCAGCGCCTCCGCCTATTTCAACATCTTCGCGCCCGGAGACCGTCCCGGCGAGAGCACTGCGCTGTTCATCGGAACCACCAGTGGGAGCCGGTTCGAGGGGATTCTTCCCGCCAGCGGCGATTATCTTGTACAGGTGTTTCTGGTTCGCAGCGCGGCGCGCAGGGACGAAACGGCCGACTACGACCTCATGTTCCGGATTGCCTCACCTTGACCGACCACCGCGCGCGGCAGGGCACCAAGTGACACGGGCGAAACAGTGGCGGGCGCGCAGGATGGCGAACGCGATCCTGCGGAAGCTGCGCCGGAGCGGTGAACAGCGACAGAACAATTGTCGTGAACTGTCATATTTCTGAGACCGGAATCGAGCAAAACGCTTCCTGTAATCTTGTCAGGAGCGCGTCATGTCCGTCAAACCGGCCCCGCGGCATTTCCGGGCGATCTTTCTCTCCGATATTCACCTCGGCACACGCGGATGCCAGGCGGAGATGCTTCTCGATTTTCTTCGTCACCACGACGCGGAGACCTTCTATCTCGTCGGCGACATTGTCGACGGCTGGCGTCTCAAGCGGATGTGGTACTGGCCGCAGGCCCACAATGATGTCGTCCAGAAGCTGATGCGCAAGGGCCGCAAGGGCGCGCGGATCGTCTATACGCCCGGCAATCACGACGAGTTCCTGCGCGACTTTCTCGGCACCCATTTCGGCGGCATCGAGGTGATGGACGAGGCGGTGCACGAGACGGCGGATGGCCGGCGCTACCTTGTGATCCATGGCGACAAGTTCGATGTCGTGGTCCGGCATGCCAAGTGGCTCGCCTTCCTCGGCGACTGGGCCTATGTCACCGCCCTCAACCTGAACACGGGGGTGAACGCGGTGCGCCGGCGGCTGGGACTGACCTATTGGTCGCTGTCGGCCTGGGCCAAGCTCAAGGTCAAGAATGCGGTGAGCTTCATCGGCAAGTTCGAGGAAACGCTTGCCGGCGAAGCCGCGCGCCAGGGAGTGGACGGGGTGATTTGCGGTCATATCCACCACGCCGCCGACCATCACAGCTTCGGCACCCATTACATCAATACAGGCGATTGGGTGGAAAGCTGCACGGCGATTGTCGAGCACCATGACGGCACCTTCGAGGTGGTCGACTGGTCCGGCATGCGGCCAAGGGCGGAGGCGTCAGAGGTTCGCCCGCGCGCGCAGGCCGCCGCATGAGGTCGCTCCTGATCGTCAGCGATGCGTGGCACCCGCAGATCAACGGAGTCGTTCGTTCCATCGACCGGACCGCCGTTGAATTGCGCCGGCTGGGCGTGCGCGTCGAGATGCTCTCGCCCGCGGATTTCCACACCGTGCCGTGTCCGACCTATCGGGAGATCCGGCTCACGCTGACGACCGCGGGCGCGCTGCGCCGGCGTATGGCGGAACGCGATTGCGAGCATCTGCATATCGCGACCGAGGGGCCGCTCGGCCTGCTCGCCGCGCATGTGGCGCAGCGCGACGGCATCGTCTTCACGACGAGCTATCACACGCGCTTTCCCGAATATCTGTCGGCGCGGGTCCCCGTGCCATTGTCCTGGTCCTACGCATGGTTGCGCCGTTTTCACAACGCCGGACGCGGGTGCATGGTGGCGACGAAGACGCTTGAGGAGGACCTGCGCGGGCGCGGCTTTCGCAACCTGATGCGCTGGTCGCGCGGCGTCGACCACGAGGTGTTTCGCCCGTTCAAGGGCTCCGTCCTGCCGGCCGACGTCAAGGGACCGGTGTTCATGTATGTGGGACGGGTGTCGGTGGAGAAGAACATCACCGCCTTTCTCGACCTCGCGCTTCCGGGGACGAAGGTTGTGGTCGGTGACGGTCCGCAGTTGGGCGAATTGCGGGCGCGCTATCCGGACGTGCTCTTCACCGGTTCGAAGACCGGAGAGGACCTGTCGCGTCATTACGCCAGCGCAGACGTCGTGGTGTTTCCAAGCCTGACCGACACTTTCGGCAATGTGCTTCTGGAAGCGCTTGCCTGCGGCGTGCCGGTGGCCGCCTATCCGGTGATGGGGCCGCTCGACATCATCGGCGGCACGGATGTCGGCGTGCTGGACGAGGATCTCGAGACGGCCGCGCTTGCCGCGCTCGCCATCCCCGGGGACCGCTGCCGGGAGATGGCGCTGGGCTACACCTGGGCGCGCAGCACCCGCCAGTTCATCGACAATTGCATGGCCGCAATAGCGACCGAGGGCCTGCGCGGGGCGGCGTGACGATTTCGCCCCGGGTGCCTTTCGATCCTGCTTCAAACCTCTGCTGCAATCGTGTACCGCTGTCTCAGACCTTCAAGGAGAGAGCGGAATGGATGCGATGACGGTGCTGCCGGACTTCCAGGATGTGGTTGCGGCGCGCGCGCGCATCGCCGGCGAGGCGGCCGTGACGCCGCTGCTCACGTCGGCCTATCTCGACGAACTGACCGGCGGGCGGATCCTGCTCAAGGCGGAAAACCTCCAGCGCACGGGGTCCTTCAAGTTTCGCGGAGCCTTCAACCGGCTGAGCCAGATCCCGGACGCGGCGCGGGCTGCCGGCGTCGTCGCCTGTTCGTCGGGCAATCACGCGCAAGGTGTGGCAGAAGCGGCCCGTATCCTGGGCATGTCCGCCACCATCGTGATGCCGGAAGATGCGCCGGAGGCGAAACTCGCCCGCACCCGACGCTCTGGCGCGACGGTCGTCACCTACCGGCGCGGCGTGGAAGATCGCGAAGCGATCGCCCAGGCGCTTTGCGCGGAAACCGGCGCGACGATGGTGCATCCCTACAATGATCCCGGCGTCATCGCAGGACAGGGCACGGCCGGTGCGGAAGTTGCCGAACAGGCGGCGGCGCTCGGGCTTTCGCTCGATGTGATGCTGACCTGCGCCGGCGGCGGCGGGCTCACCGCCGGCATTGCCCTGGCGCTTGAAGCCCTGGCTCCCGATTGCGAGTTGCTTCCGGTCGAGCCGGAAGGGTTCGACGACTACGGTCGCTCGCTTGTCGCCGGCGCGCGCGTGGCGAACCCCAGAGAGGGCGGTTCGGTCTGCGATGCGATCCTGACGCCGACGCCCGGCGAGCGCTCCTTCTCCATCGTCAGCCGGCGCGCGACGCGCGGCCTCGTTGTGAGCGATGACGAGGCGCTGGCGGCAGTGGCCTTTGCCTTTCGCGAACTGAAACTGGTGGTGGAACCGGGCGGGGCGGTGTGCCTTGCCGCCGTTCTCACAGGCAAGCTGCCGGTGAAGGGGCGCACGGTCGCGCTGACGCTGTCGGGCGGCAACATCGATGCCGAGGTGCTGTCGCGGGCGCTTTCGCTCGGGTGAGGCGTCGTCAGGTCAGTTGAAGGCGCGTGGCGTTCCCTGGTGGCGCATGGTGCGGAAGGTATAGACCTCATGCGCGACGCCTGTGGTTCCAACCCCCAGCCACGCGCAGCGCAGCTTCAGGAACTTGCCATAGGTCTTGTGGCCGATGCCGGTTTCCTTCATCAGCATCGCCACGGCGCCGTCGGCCTGCGAGGCGAAGGTATCGCGCACGGTGCTGTCACGCAGGTTCAGGTGCCGCGACACAAGCCAGATGATCGCGGTCATGTCTTGGCGCTCCATGAGCGTCAGGAGAATGTTCTCGAAGCTGAGTTCCCCGGAGGCAATCTGGATCCGCACTTCGTGCTTGGACAGATGTTCGCCCTCGATTTCCAGACCGGCGTCCCGGTCGTCGATCAGCGCGCGCTGTGCGATCCGCTCCAGGCCTTCGGGATTGTCGAGCGCTTTTTCCAGTTCCGCCGGCATCAGCGGGCAGTCCGTCTGGCTGACCAGTCGCAGGTCTTCGCGGAATTCCTCGTCGCTGATGCAGCGCTGGGCCATCGCGCCGAGGAGACGTTGATCGCCGTTCGACAGGATCAGCAGCGCCAGCATCGCGCGCACCGCGAATTGCGCGCCGTCATTCTGCACCAGAGCGTTGATGACCGGAAAGGCGCCGCGCGCGATCAGCGCGTCGACGATCTTCTCCGGGACCTTGTCGCGGCGGGCAATCGCCAACCTGTGGCGGTCGGTGCGGTTGCGCACGACATCGACCAGCGTTTCTTCGGTGACCACCGGGGAATGTTCGAGGATCGCCTCGCTGAGATCGAAGGCTTCCGTCGCCAGCCGGTCCGCCAGCGCCGAGGTGATGCGATCGGTGCGGGCCAGCCGCACGACGATATCGAGACGCACCGAATGGTCGAGCTGATCGAAGACGTCGAGAACCAGGCTTGAGAAAAGAAAGCGTTCGGTATCGCTGGGTTCGCGTTCGAGCTTGTCGGCATATTGGGCGCTCAACAGCCTGACGAGTTCCGAACGAGCGGAGGGCTCCTTGATCCTCGCCAGTTCCTCGAGACGATCCCTGAACATGCCCGACCCTTTTCCTCCCGCAAGCCCGCAGAACGCCGGGTCCCTCTTGCCTCAGCGTCAGCGATTCAAACTACTTACCCGAATATCGTAAAGATGCTCATAAAAATAATCGTTTTTCCCGGCCCCATCGCAATTGCCGCAATGGCAGTCGGATGTGACCCGGGAGGCGTGCAGGAGCCGGGGACGCGGGTGGCTGCTTTTGTCTCCGTCGAGGGTGCTTAATGCACGTGGATTGCCCGTCGCGCCGCTGGGCTGCGGGCGCGCGGGTCGCTCTCGCTCGGGTGCGCGGGCATAGACCTCGGGCACGGGGCAATCGGCGTGCGAGCGGGCGGGGCGCCTAGCTGAAAAGCGACTGGCGTTCGCCCGGGGAGAGGTCTTCGAGCGGATCGGCGGAGGTGTCGCCGTCCGCATCCTCGGCCCATTTGCGCTCTTCCTCGGTATCGACCATCACGATGTCGTCGATGAGAGAAGGGGGCATATCGTCCGCGCCGTCCGTGTCCCCATCCGGGCTTTCCGGTTTGGCGGGTGCGCGCTCGAACACATCGGCGGCGTTCAGGTCGTCGTCGGAGATCCCGGCGAGGTCCGCAAGGTCCTCAAGCGCCGGTCCGTCCGATGACGTGTTGCCGGTTTCGCCGGCTTCGAACACATCGGCAGCGGTGTCGTCCTCGGACCCGATATCCCAGGCGACGTCACCTGAGTCGTCGCTGTCTGCGACATCGTTGGCGAACAGGGCATCGATCTCATGGGCTTCGGCGGTTGCGCCGGCAAAGGCGGCATCGGCGGCGTCCTGCGCGGACATCGCATCGTTTGCGTCGTCTTCTTCCGCCAGTGCGTCCGCCCCCGGGCCGAACATCTCGTCCACGGTGTCCTGGTTGACGCCGCGGCCGTCGAGTTGCGGGCCGTTGAGCAGATGCGCGTCGGGACGGGTGTCCTCGACGAGCGGGTGATCCTCGCCCTTGGCGTCCTCTATGCCCCAGATCGAAATCATCAGGTTGATGCGCGATTCCAGATACTGCAGCACCTGCACGATCTTCTGGGTGCGCTGTCCCGTGAGGTCCTGGAACGAGCAGGCCATGAAGATCTCGGTGGCGCGCGCGTCGATGTCGTCGCAAGCCGCTTCGTCGGCACCTGCCTCGCGCAGCGTCCAGGCCTGCTCCTGGATCGCTTCGGCGGCGGCCAGGATTTCCTGCGTCGCGCTTTCCGTCTTGGTGACGATGGCGTCGAGTTCGTTGGAGGCCTCGATGAAGCGGTTGCCGTCCTCGGCCTCGTGCTTGATGTTGGCGATCTCGCGCTTGGTGCGCTCGATGGCTTCCTGCATGTCGGCGATGTCGAGCCGGATCCGGTTGAGGTCGGGCACCGTGCGGTCGCGCACCATCGCCTTTTCCAGCCGTCCGATGGCCTCCAGAACGACCTGCGTGTCCGGCTTTTGATGGCGGCGCATGTATTCGTCGAGGAACCAGCGCCCGCGGTCGGTTTCCGTCAAGGCCGTCAGGATCGCGTCGTAGTCGCTCTCCATGATCGCGCTGGGCGTACTGTTTTCAGCCATGATCGTGATCCGCGTCGTGTTTTTCTATCGGTCGGGGCGACTGCAGTGATCTTCAATGCATAATCGCCAAATCCTTAAAATCGGTATAGAAGACCGGCTCCCGCGCAATACGGACCGGCGTCATGCCCTTGCGATACCGGGTGGCATCCCTGTTTGCCGCCTACTTCTTCGGCCTTGGACTGTTTCTGCCCTTTTTTCCTCTCGTCCTTGCCGAGGCCGGCCTCGGAGCGGCGGAAATCGGCTCCCTGCTTGCCTT
Source organism: Paracoccaceae bacterium (assembly GCA_002709505.1). Taxonomy (GTDB): domain Bacteria; phylum Pseudomonadota; class Alphaproteobacteria; order Rhizobiales; family Stappiaceae; genus Stappia. Next base: position 8,552 of record PARB01000068.1, read on the forward strand.
GCCGCTGCTGATTCGCCTGGTGGCCAACCCGCTGGTCAGTGCTCTGGCGGACCGTTACCTGCGCCCGGGGCAGGCCATCGCCCTGTTGTCTGCGGTCGCCTGTGCCGGCTTCGGCGCTCTGTTTCTGGTGTCCGGGTTCTGGCCGACGGCCCTTGTGCTTGCCGCCACTTCGCTTGCCTGGGGCCCTCTGGTGCCGATCAGCGACGCGCTCGCGGCCCGCGTCCAGCGCCGGGGCGGCGGCGACTACGGGCGCATGCGCCTGTGGGGCTCGATTGCCTTTGTCGTTGCCAATCTCGTCGGCGGGCTTCTCGTCGGTGCCTGGAGCTCATCGGTGGTGCTTGGCGGGATACTCGCCGGGCTTGCCGTTTCAGCCGTTGTCGGCTGGTTTCTGCCGCTTGCACGGCTGCGTGACGAAAGCGCGCCGGACGAGGCGCAGGCGCCGGAGCCAGGCCGCGGCGCGGCCATCCTCTACGCACCATCCTTTCTGATCGTCATTGCCGCGGTCGGTCTCGTGCAGGCAAGCCATGCCGCCTATTACGCCTTTTCAGCCCTGTACTGGTCGCAGGCGGGTCTCGGCGGGACGCAGGTCGGGCAGTTGTGGGGGCTTGGTGTCGTGACGGAGGTGCTGCTGTTTTCCATGGCAGCGCGGATCGGCGCGCGGATCGGCAGCGGTGGTCTGCTCGCGCTTGGCGCGGTTGCCGCCGTGGTGCGCTGGCTGGCGTTTCCGTTTGCCGTCGACCTTTGGACGATCTCGGCCCTGCAACTGCTGCACGGGCTGACCTTCGGCGCAACCCATCTGGGCGGGGTCGCCTATGTCGCGCGCATGGCGCCGCCGCAATGGGCGGGGGCCGCCCAAGGCATCGCATCGACCATCGTCGGGGTGATGAGCGCGACGGCAACCGCGCTGGCGGGCGTGCTCTATGCGCAGGGAGCCGAACCGGCCTTCTTCGCAATGGCCGGCCTCGCCGGCCTTGGCGGCGCCTTGCTCTGCGTCAGCCTGCTTTGGGGGCGACCGCGCGCCTGACGGCGCGGGGTCCCGGTGTCAGCGGCACGACGTCGGGGCGTCTCAGCCCCAGAGATCGGCCACGGGCGGCGAGATCATGCTGCCGGAAAACACCAGCCCGGGCTCGCGGTCGCGCTCAAGCAGCAGTGGTGCGTCCAGATCGACATAATCGGCCTGTTGCGCCGGAAGTGTCGCCGGCGCCATCGCAAGCGACGTACCGAGCATGCAGCCGACCATGATCTTGAAGTCCATGGCGCGGGCCTTCTCCAGCAGGACGAGCGCTTCCGTGACACCGCCGGTCTTGTCGAGCTTGATGTTGACCGCATCGTAGAGCGGGGCGAGGCGCTCCAGATCCGCGCTGGTGTGCAGGCTTTCGTCTGCACAGACGGGGATCGGCCGGTCGAGCGTCGCCAGAATGCCGTCGCCGTCTGAGGGAAGCGGCTGCTCGATCAGCTCCACGCCGGCGGCCGCGCAGGCGGCCATGTTCTCCGCGAAAGTGTCCGCGCTCCAGGCTTCGTTCGCATCGACGATCAGCCGCGCGTCCGGCGCGGCTTGCCGAACCGCCGCGATGCGCGCGGGATCGCCGTCGCCGCCGAGCTTGACCTTGAGCAGAGGCCGCCCCTTGGCCTTCGCCGTGTCGGCTGCCATCTTCTCCGGCGTGCCGAGGCTGATCGTGAAAGCGGTCAGCATGTCGTGCGGCGTGTCGACGCCTGCGGCGCGGAAGGCGGGGACCCCGGAGCGCTTGGCCTCGAGGTCCCAGAAGGCGCAGTCGAGCGCATTGCGCGCGGCACCGGCGGGCATCGCCTGTTGCAGGGCCTCGCGCGTCAGGCCGCGCTCGATCTCCGGCCCCATCCTCTCAATGTCCGCCATCACGCCCTCGACGCTTTCGCCGTAGCGGGCATAGGGCACGCATTCGCCACGGCCCGTGTGCGGGCCTTCTCGCAGCGTGACCGTCACCACATGGGCGTGGGTGCGGCTGCCGCGGGCGATGGTGAAGCCGCCGGCGATCGGCCAGCTGTCGGTCTGGACCTCAAGCGTAACGGTCATGGCGTGCCGAACTCGCTTTCCAGCCGCAGAACGATGCTCTCGCAGCCGAAGCGCACCGGGTCGGTCGCCGGCAGGTCGTATTCCGCCGCGATGTCTGCCAGGCACTGTTTCGCGTCTTCCTCGGAGAGGGCCGCCGTGTTCACGCAGATACCGACGCAGCGGATCTCTGGATTGGTCAGCTGGCCGCAGGCGATCGTCATGTCGATGACCTGGCGGATCGTCGGCAGCGGGGTTTCGACGCCGCGCATCTTGGTCCGGGTCGGTTCGTGACAGACCACGAAGGCGTCCGGCTGGGAGCCGTGCAGCAGCCCGAGCGTCACGCCGGCGAAGGAGGGGTGAAACAGCGAGCCCTGGCCTTCGATCACGTCCCAGTGGTCGGGCTCGGCGGCGGGTGAGATCCATTCCGCAGCACCCGAGATGAAATCGGCGACCACCGCGTCGAGCGACACGCCGCGCCCGGAGATGAAAATGCCGGTCTGGCCGGTCGCGCGGAAGTCGGCGTCATGGCCGCGCTCGCGCATGGCGCGCTCCAGCGCGAGGGCGGCGTATTTCTTGCCGACCGAACAGTCGGTTCCGACCGCCAGCAGGCGCTTGCCCGTGCGCTTGGTGCCCTTGCCGGTGTCGAAGCGGATTTCCGAATGGCGCACGTCGCGCAGGTGGCGGCCGTTGCGTTCCGCCGCCTCGCGGATTTCCGGCACGTCGGCCAGGCGCATGTGCAGGCCGCTTGCGACATCCATGCCCGCATCCAGCGCCTCGACGACGGAGGCGACCCAGTGGTCGGGCAGGACGCCGCCGGCATTGACCGCGCCGATGATCATGGTGCGCGCGCCGGCGCCGGCTGCCTCTTCCGGCGTCATGTCGGTCAGGCCGGCGTCGGCGGCGCAGCCTTCCAGCCGGTGCTGGCCGATGCACCAGTCGCGGCGCCAGTCGACGATGCCCAGGCCGGTCTTGGCGGCAAGCGCATCGGGCACATCGCCCAGAAACAGCAGGTAGGGGTGGACGATTTCCATGGAAAAGCTCCTGAATTCAAGACCGATGCGGCTGCGTCCGCGCGAGAAGGGATGAGGCATGGACGCCACACGCCGCCCGCCGAATGCCCCGTCCGCGCCAGTCTCCGCATGCCGATCTGGACGCTGGCGTTGGCCGCAAGGTATACGTGGCGCATGGGACGCTCGGCAAGAGGGTGTCGCCGGTGGGGGCCGTGGGGCGTTGCCGGGTGCAGGGGAAGCGACGAAGCGCGGATGACGATTCACCCGGTCAAGGACATGCCAACGATCACCGTCGAGGCGACGGACGACGTTTGCCGGATCGTTCCGGTCGGCGCGTGGACGATCCACGAAAGCGGCTTGATGGAACAGCGGCTTGCGGAGCTGAAGCTTCCTGCGGCCTCGCGTCTCGTGTTCGACCTGTCGCAGATCACCGCGCTCGACACCACAGGCGCCTGGCTGCTGCACCGGTTTCGCGGCGATCTCGATTATCGCGGCACAAGGGTCGACCTGGAAAACCTCCGTCCCTCGCATCGCGTCCTGCTTGGCGAGGTCGAGAAGCACCATCCGCCGCCGTGGAAGCCGCAACGGCGATCGACATCGCTCGTCAGCATCCTGGAGACCACCGGCCGCGAGGTCGTAGAGATCGGCGCGGACATCCGTGCGGCGTTGCATATCGTCGGGTCGCTGGTCAGCGTGCTTTCGGGCGTCCTGCTGCGGCCGCGCAGCCTGCGGCTTCCCTCGGTCGCCAATCAGTTCGACCGCACCTGCATCGGCGCCGTTCCGATCATCGTGATGATGAGCTTCCTGATCGGCGCGATCATCTCGCAGCAGGGCGGGTTCTACCTGCGCCAGTTCGGCGCGGAGGTTTATGTGGTCGACCTCGCCGGCGTGCTGGTGTTGCGCGAACTCGGCGTCATCCTGACCGCGATCATGGTCGCCGGCCGCTCCGGCTCCGCCTTTACCGCCGAGATCGGCTCGATGAAGATGCGCGAGGAAATCGACGCGCTGCATGTCATCGGCCTGCGGGTGACGGAGGTTTTGATCCTGCCGCGTCTGCTCGCGCTCATTCTCGCAATGCCGGTGCTGACGTTCCTGTCCAACATTGCCGCGCTGTTCGGCGCTGGGCTGGTGAGCTGGTTCTATCTCGACATGGCGCCGCGGGTGTTCATCGACCTGATGCAGGCCGCGGTCACGGTCGACACGCTGATGGTCGGCCTGGTCAAGGCGCCCTTCATGGCGCTGATCATCGGCCTGGTCGCCTCGGTAGAGGGGATGAAGGTCGGCGGGTCCGCAGAATCGCTCGGCCAGCACACGACCTTGTCGGTGGTCAAATCGATCTTCATGGTGATCGTCGTCGACGGTCTCTTCGCCATCTTCTTCTCCTCGATCGGGATCTGAATGTCTGACGTCGCAACGCCCCAACGCCCCGACACGGATACCGGCGCCGACGCCGCGTCGCCGATGTCCGTCCCGAGCGACGAGGTGGTGCTCAGCGCGCGCGGCGTGACCGTCGGCTTCGGCTCCACCATCGTGCTGAAGGACCTCGACCTCGACGTCTACCGGCGGGAGATCCTCGGCTTCGTCGGCGGATCCGGAACCGGCAAGTCCGTGCTGATGCGCGCGATCCTGGGGCTGACGCCGCGCCGCGCGGGCGAGATCGAGGTGTTCGGGATCAACCTGAAGACCGCCTCCGACGATCAGCGTCAGGCGGTGGAACGGCGCTGGGGCGTGCTGTTCCAGCAAGGCGCGCTGTTTTCCTCCCTGACCGTGCGGCAGAACATCCAGGTGCCGATGCGCGAGCACATGCAGATGTCGGAACGGCTGATGGACGAACTGGCGCTCTTGAAACTGGAAATGGTCGGCTTGCCGCCGTCGGCCGCCGACAAGTTCCCGTCCGAGCTTTCCGGGGGCATGATCAAGCGCGCGAGCCTGGCGCGCGCGCTGGCGCTCGATCCCGATCTCGTCTTCCTGGACGAACCGACCTCGGGGCTCGATCCCATCGGCGCGGCCGCTTTCGACGATCTGGTGATGAAACTGCGGGAAACGCTGGGTCTGACGGTCTATATGGTGACCCACGATCTGGACAGCCTGCATTCCATTTGCGACCGCGTCGCGGTATTAGGGGAGAAGCGGGTGCTGACCGCCGGCCCGATCGAGGAGCTGCGGCGTTTCGACAACGACTGGGTGCAGGACTATTTCAATGGCGTTCGGGCGTTGCGACGCGTGTGACCGGGGCGGGCTGGACTGAGGATTTGAGGTAGGTATGGAAACCCGCGCGAACTATGTGGCGATCGGTGCGTTTGTGTTCGTCACGATGTTCATCGGATTCGCGTTCATCTACTGGCTCGGCAGCCGGTCGGAGGGGCCGCGCGCGCTTCCCGTGAAGGTCGTCTTCAACGGGGCGGTGACGGGCCTGTCCGTCGGCGGATCGGTCAATTTCAACGGCATCAAGGTCGGCGACGTCGGCTCGCTCGGGTTCGATCCCAAGGACCCGTCGGTCGTGATCGCCACCATCCGGGTCAGCCCGACCACCCCGCTGCGCGCCGACGTCAAGGCAACGCTGGGGTTCCAGACGCTGTCCGGCATCGCCTATGTCGAGCTGTCCGGCGGGTCGCCGACATCGCCGCTGCTGCTTGATCCGGATGCCGAGGAGCCGCCGGTGATCTATGCCGAGCGCTCCGCCTTCGAGGATATCGTGGAGGGCGCGCGCGACATTCTCTCCCGCGCCGACACGACGCTGGCCGCCGTGGAGCGCGTCGTGGAGGACAATCGCGAGGACATCAGCGACATCATCACCAATGCGCGGGTGTTTTCCGAGGCGCTCGCCAAGAACGCCGACGGCGTCGACACCTTCATGTCGAGCGTCGCAAGCACCGGCGAGGCGCTGCAGAAGCTGTCGGGACGGCTTGAGGGTCTGGTCGACAGCGCCACCGCCGTCGTTGACGCGGTGCCGCCCGGGAAAGTCACCGAGATCGTCGACAACACCGCCGAGATCACGTCCAAGGCCGCGGATGCCGCGGACGGGCTGACGGCCGTTCTCAAGGATGCGGAGACGGCAGCGGCGGATCTCGCCAAGTTCACTGTCTCGCTGAACGACAGTCTCGCCGAGTTCGACAAGGTCATCGCCGCCGTGCGCCCCGAGGCGATTTCGGAAATCGTCGACAATGTCGCCGCCTTCTCCAAGGTGCTTGAGGACCGGTCCGACGACATCGACCGCCTCGTCGTCTCCACCGGCAAGACGATGGAAAACATCGAGGCCGTGACCGCGATCGCAGTCGATCGCGAAGCCGATATCCGCGCCTTCATTGCCGATGCCCGGGTCATTTCCGACAAGCTGATCGGCACCGTCGACCGGGTCAACGGCATCCTGGCCGCGGTCGATCCGCTGCGGGTCGAAAGCGTTATCGCCTCCGTCAACGAGGTGGCGACGGGGCTTGCCGGGCGGACCGACACGATCACCCGCGCCATCGATCAGGCCGGAACGGCGGTCGACAATGTCACCGAGTTCTCTGAAAGCCTGAAGGGCCGGGGACCGGACATCGACCGCATCATATCTGATGCCCAGGATCTGGCGGCCACGCTGAATGCGACCGGAACGCGGGTGCAGAGCCTCGTCGCCAAGGTCGAGGCGATGGTCGATGCCGATGGCGAGGGGCTGATCACGGAAGCCACCAAGGCTGCCAGCGCCATCCGCAAGGTGGCCGATACGCTGGCGGAGCGCGTCGGCCCGATCACCAGCGGGCTTGAAAAATTCACCGTGCGCGGGTCCGCCGATTTCTCGGCCGCGATGGCCCAGCTCAATCGCACGCTGCTGGAGATCCAGCGCGCGGCCAGCGACCTCAACCGCAATCCGCAGCGGGTCATCTTCGGCGGCTCCGACACGCCGACCTTCGACGGAGCGCAGCGCCGATGAGCGGGACGAACCGGCGATTGCCGACAGGAACGGCTTGCGTGCGGGCGACAGACGTGGTCTCAGCGGCTAGGGTTGGACCGAGAGACGCTTACGCAACGCCACGGGGACGCGGAACACGATGAGTTTGGCAAGGATCGCGACGGCTGTATTCGCCATGGCCGTTCTGGTCGCGCTCGGCGGCTGTGCAAGCACCAATGCACCGGAGGCCTATTACGGGCTGACCGCCCCGGAGAACCTTGAGGCGCGGGCACGCTCCGGCTCGGGCGCGCGCCAGGTGCTGGTGCCGCAGCCGCGCGCGCTGCAGGCGCTCGACACCGCCAATATCGCCGTCGTCGACGCCGGCCCCGTCTACACCTACTTCCCCAAGGCCGCCTGGACGGACACGCTGCCCAAGGTGGTGCAGGCCAAGATCGTCCAGTCGCTGGAAAACACCCGCGGCCTGCGCGGCGTCGGCCTGCCGGGCGAGGGGCTCTTGATCGACTATCAGCTCCAGACCGACCTGCGCGCCTTCGAGCTGCGCATCGACGGCCGCGACCGCGCCGTGGTCGAGATCATGGCGCGCCTCGTCAACGACCGCAACGGCCGCACCCGCGCCAGCCGCATCTTCCGCGCCGAGGCACCCGCCAAGAGCACAAGCGTCCGCGACGGCGTCGCCGCCATGAACGCCGCCGCCGACGCGGTGCTGCGCGAAATGTCCGCCTGGGTGCTCGGGAACGTTTGAGGGGGGCAGGGCTCTCTCTGCGGCCATCCCCACGGCAGCGCGAAGCGATGCGCGCCGGCTTTGACGCCAAGGGGTGGAGGATGAACGGCCGGGACGACTTTGGGCGGAGCCTTTGCTGCACCTGAACGAATTCCAGGAATGGGGCCGCAAAGAGACTCTCGGCTTCTGTGCTCCGGTTGGGATTAATTGATATTCGCTAGCCAGAGATATTCTGTGGATTCCGGCCCAATCCGGACCTTCAACAACCCTCGGCCATGCTGCAACGCGGCCCGCCGCACCGGACTTTCGCTGTGGACGGATGACCTTGCCTTGGCCGCATGGGGTACGACTTGAATAGACTTCACAACGGAAGATGGCGCGTTGGATCCTATATGCGCCGTTTTGGGCAGGGCGCGGAGGATCCGGCCGCATCCGGTCTACAATCCATTAGCCTTGTCGGCACGCCCTTGTTAAGGTGAACAAGTCTAAGCAAGCTTTTTTGACCAAGAGCCTGAGTGGCAAAGACGCGCAGATTCAGGCAACGATATGAGCAACACCACACAGAAATACCTAAGGTTCCTGATTCCTGGCATGCTGGGCTATTTCGCACTCTACTTCGTCTGCCAGACTTGTGATTTTTGCAGCATTGGTTGGCCCACCAGTCTCGATGAGATCATGAAACTTACCGCTGTACTGCTAATCGCTTTCTTTTACGATTTCCTGCGTTTGCGGAATCTTTCCAATGCCCTGCCACTTTTCCGAGTGAATGCGGGAATAATGGACCGTCTCAAGAAACCATTTATCTCAGAAGATGCTCGAATTTCGCAGATTCCTTGGAACAGGTTTAAGGACGTCTTTTATCCGATCATCGACAATGATGAGACTTTGAAAGTGCGTTCTGAGAATATTCGATTTAATGGCGTACTGTGGAGTTCCGCGGCTGATCTCCGCGCGATTGCAGCCGTAGGGCTTACATTCGTTCTTGCTTTCGGTTTGGTCAATAAGATCGGTTGGTATGGAGGTTTCGAAGAAGCCGAACTGTGGAAATCCGGTTTGATCTTTCTGGTAGCATTTTTAATTTCGATTCCGATTTCTTGGGTGCTGACCAACAAGCACCGAGATCTGGTATTGGATCAATGTGATTATATGCTGCTTCACAAACGTAGCGAACTCGAAGAGGGATTTAAAAATATCGTCAATGAAAAATATTGATCACGATCAACGTGTCAGCCAGATTTCCGATCTTATTCGCGGTTTGGAAGCGCCAATCGCAATTGGTTTTAGTGGTGGGAAAGACAGCAGCGCTGTTGTGAAGTTGCTTTGGGCTTGCGCACATCAGCTCAAATCTGAATGCCCAATGCTAAAAGTGGTCTATTGCGATACAGAAGTTGAGAACCCAGTTATTGATGCTCACGTTAAGGCCACGCTTTCCAGACTGCGAAGCGAGGCGAAAAGCGCTAAGATTGATCTTCGATGCAACGTTATACGACCGGCTATCCATCAATCGTTTTTTGTCCGGATAATCGGACGAGGCTATCCTACGCCGACAAATAGCTTCCGTTGGTGCACCAAGGACATTCGCATTCGACCCTTCCAAGCCTACTTAGCGGGAAGCAACTCACCCCCGCTTGTTGCGATTGGCACGCGGTATGGAGAGAGTGCCCAGCGAGACAGGTCTCTCAAAAAACACACAGACGAACGGGCCAAGAACGCGTTCATCCAAAAGCAGCGAGAGGGGGCAAAAGGAACCAATCTTCTCACCCCAATAATCGACTACGATACCGCCGACGTATGGGAACTCTTGTGTGAGTTTGAAGGCCCGAACTCGATAGATGTTGGAGCTCTTTCAAAACTTTACAAAGACGGCAGCGGAGAGTGCCCGGCCATCAGAGACTTCAAAGACAAACCGTGCAGCAAGGCGCGATTTGGCTGCTGGACCTGCACAGTTGTGCGCCGAGACAAATCGGCAGAACATATGATCGAGTCAGGCTATGACGAACTTCAGCCATACTTCGATGTCCGAAGCTGGCTGGCTGAATTTCGAAACGATCCGCAGAACCGGTGTTCACATAGAAGGAATGGACGAGATGGTCCTGGGCCTTTCACGGTCGCGGCGCGACACGAAATCTTAACTCGCATACTGGAACTAGAGGAAATGGTCGGAAAGCAAATCATTGCGGATGCCCAATTAGTTGAGATCAAAAGGCTGATAGCATCCGATCTATCTGATCCGAAGTACCAGGCAAGCGATCCATCACTTAGCGGCCCCCGCCAATTTCCGTTGTTTGATTCGGGCAGGGGTGGGTTGTTTGTGTAGGTCACTCGCTTCCCAGCCCGCCCCCCAACCTTTTGGGGCCTTGAAGCCGGGATGAAGAAAACTCAAAAAACAAAGGTCGGACCCGAGGCTCAACTGGATAGAGAAGCACCCTCCTAAGCGGCAGCTTAGACAGCAATTGTGGATGTCTGGTTCTTCCGTCAACCAACTGGTTCTCGCATCTGCAGCGAACTTCCGCTTCCCACCCTTCAAGGGCTTTCGGTAATTTGCACCGAAGGGGCGGCTTTGCCGATCAAATAGAGACCTGTTGAACGTCTGCAATAGGAGCGCGAAGCTGACATGCGCAGCGCCTCACACTCACGGCAGCAACGGGCTCCGAGTAGTGAACGCCCGCGGGCCAAAGCACTCAAGAGTATAATCGACAATCTCCTCGGCCACGCACCCACTCCGACGCCCCCAAACCTCCACCCCCCCCAAAAAAAAAGGCGCGGCCCCTTTCGGGAGCCGCGCCTTCTTTCGTTTCAGTGCGTCGTCGTGAGACGGATCAGTCCAGACGGCCGCTGGCGTGGGCGAGCATCGTGTAGACCTTGCCGGTGTCCGACGTGAGATAGGTCTGGCTCATGATGTTGTCGCGGTCGTTGCGCGACACCTGGGCCAGAAGCTGCTCGAAGTCGGTGAGATACCGGTCCACGGCGGCGCGGAACTCGCCGTCGCGGGCGTATTTCTGCCGGATCTCGTCGAAGGTCTGCTGACCCTGCAGCGTGTAGAGACGGCGGGTGAAGACATGCCGCTCGCCACGCTTGTAGCGCTCCCACAGGTCGATGAACGTCTCGTGGTCGATCGCCCGGGCGATGTCGATGGACAGCGAGTTGAGCGATTCCACCATCTGCAGCGGCGAACGCGCCGCCTCGTCGCCGTCAGCGCCGTCCTCGTCCTGCGAGGCGCGGCGCAGCAGGTCGGAGACCCAGCCCTTGCCCTGGGGCGCGTTTGAGGCGCTTGCGCGCTTCTCCGGCGCCTGTGCGGGGGCCTGCGGCTCGAAGTCGCTCAGCGTCTTGCGGCGCAGCTCTCCGCGCAACTCGCCACGCTGCTGCGGGGCCTGTTGCTGGGGAGCGGGCTGCTGGGCGGCCGGCTGCGGGGCAGGGCGCGGTGCCGGTTCCGCCGGAGCGGCGGGCTGGCGTGCGACGGAGGCCAATGTGGCTCCGGCCGCGACCGTGCGTTCCCCGGCACGCGAGGTGTCGAGCGCGTTCGACTGGCGGGCGACGATCTCCGACAGTTCGGAGAGCGCGCGCACCTGTTCGCTGACCACCTTGCGCAGCGCCGAGGTGGACTGCTCCGCCTCCTCGGGGAGGTCGAGAATGCCGCGCTTGAGTTCGGCGCGGGTCTTCTCCAGCTCGCGGTGGACGTCGCGGGCGACGTCGCGCATGCGGGTGGTTGCCTCGGTGAAGCGCTCGGAGGCTTCCGACAGGGTGCTCGACATTTCCGCGACCACGTCGTCCTGCGCGGCGCGAACCGCCTCGCGGGCCTTCTGGCCTTCGAGACCGGCCGACATGCGCATGGATTCGAACTGCTCGGCGACGGCAGCCGTTGCGGCTTCGGCGGCCGAGGTCAGCTGACGGGTCACGTCGCGGCTCTTGCCGTCGGCCTGCTCCAGCATCTCCTCAAGCTGCTTGGAGAAGCTGCGCATCAGGCTGTCGACGGCTTCGGTCTTGGCCAGCAGCGTGTCGGCGACATCCTCGATGGCGGTCTTGCGCTCGCCGACGCGGCTTTCCACGGAGCGGTCGACCTCTTCCAGATGCTTCGCGGCATCGGTGAGATGGCGGCCATGCTCTTCCAGGCGACCGGCGAGGGTCGCGAGGTCGGAGAGAACCGTGTCGGAGACCTTGCGCAGCACGCCGGTCTGCTCGGTGAGCGTCTCGGTCGAGCTGGAGGTTTCCGAAACCGCCCGGTCGATGGCGGTGCGGAACTCGCCGGCGCTGCGCGACAGCGAGGTCTCGACCTTGCCGAGGTTGTCGTCCGCATTGGCGAGGACGTCGCTCAGCATGGCGTTCGACTGGTTCAGGCGATCCAGCAGGCCGGTGATGTCGCTTTCCAGCTGCGACTTGGTGCGGGTGAGGATTTCCGCCGCCGAGGCGCTGCGCTCGTCGAGCCTGGTGACCAGCTCGTCGCCGGCTTCCACCAGCGCGCGGGTGGCATCCAGACCCGTGCGGGCGAAGCTGTCGGTGACGTCCTTGCCCTTGATGGTGATCGCCTCGAGGATCGCGTCGTGGACCTCCGAGACACGGCCCGTGAGGTCGTTGGCGCGCTGCTCGATGGCCGTGACAAGCGCGTTGCCGTCGGTGCTGACCAGGCCGGCAAGGGTGCCGGTGCGCTCCTCGAGCGCCGCGTTGAGCGCTTCGGCGCGGGCGACGAGGTCTTCCGCGACCGCATTGCCGCGCTCCGACAGGAGGTCGGCCGCCGCGCGGACCGCATTGGCGACCTGAGACCGCACGCCGTCGGCTTCACCGGCGACGGTGTTGCGGATCTCCTCGATGGTGCGGGCAAGCACCATGCGGGCCTGCTCGCTTTCCGCGTTGAGCGTGCCGGAGACTTCCTGGACGGTGCGGGTGATTTCCTCGCGGGCCTTTTCGCTCTCGCTGCCGAGGGTTCCGTTCATTTCCGTCAGCGTGCCGACGAACATTGCACGGGCCTTCTCGCTTTCCGCGGCAAGGCTGTGGGCAGCCTCGCTGATCGCGGAGAACAGCAGGTCGCGGATCTTCTCGCTCTCGCCCGACATGGCGCCGGAGGCGTTGTTGAGAGCCTGGACGATGGCATCGGCCGCCTTCTCGCTCTCGCTCTGCATGGCGCCGCGCGCCTCGCCGACCGAGCCGAGCACGATCTGGCGCAGGCGTGCGCCTTCGCCCTCGAGCTTGCGGGTTGCCTCGTCAAGGGTGACCTCGACGGTTTCCTTGAGCTTGCCGCTCTCGCCGGTGAGGACGCCGGTGAGGCGTTCCACCGTGCCGCCGGCTTCCGTCAGGACTTCCGACAGGGTGAGGCGGGCGCGCTCGCTCTCGCTCGTCAGCGTGCCGGAGATGGCGGCCAGACGGTCGGCGAGGATGCGTTCCAGTTCGGCCGAGCGGCTGTCGAGGGTTTCGGCAACCTCGAACACCTTGGAGCCCAGCGACACGTTGATCTCCGCGATGCGGTCGGACAGCGTGTCGGTCAGGTCCTGGCTCTGGCGCGACAGCACCTGGCCGGCGTCGGTCAGACGCTGGTCGAGCGAGTTCGACATCTCGGTCTGGCCGTCGACGAAGGCGGCGGCGATCTCGCGGGTGCGGGCGATCAGGGTCTCGCTGATCTGGCGGGCACGGGCGTCGAGCGCCTGGTCGATGCGGGCCGTGCCGGTCGACATGGTCTCGGCCAGATGCTCGGCCTTCTCCGACATGGAGACGGCGGCCAGCTCGACCTTTTCACCGATCGAAGCCTCGAAGCTGACGAGGTGACGTTCGATGGTCTCGCCGATGGCGGCGGAACGGTTCGACAGGTTGGTGCCGATTTCCTCGGCGCGGGCGCTGAGCGAGGCACCGACCTCGTCGACCTTGTTCGACAGCTGGACCGTGATCGCCTCGGAGCGGTTCTCCAGAACGTCGGAGAGCGCGACGGTGCGTTCAGACAGCGTCTTTTCGAACTGTTCCGTGCGGTTTTCCAGCGTCACGGCGAGCTTGCCGATGCCGCCGTCCAGCGTCTTGTCGAAGCCTTCGATGCGCTGGTCCAGCGTTTCCGCCAGGGTGGAGGAGCGCAGGTCGAGCGTGGAGTGCAGCGACTCGATGCGCCCGTCCAGGGTCTCGCCGAGTTCGCGCGAGCGGCTGTCGACAGAGGCGATGAGCGCGTCGCCGCGTTCGCCGATCAGATATTCCATCTTCTCCAGATGGCCGCCGAGGCTGAGCGTCAGCGTGTCGCCGCGCTCGGCCAGCGTCGCATCGAGGCGGTCGCCGATGGCGTTGAGGTCGCCGACCACCCGCTCGCCGCGCGAGCCGATGAGATGGGCAAGCTCGGTGCCGGTCTCCGACAGGGTGCGGGCGAAATCGGACGTATGGGTCGACAGCGACGTGGTGAGCGCGGCGGAGGCATCTTCCAGCGTGACGCGGAAGGCCGTCGTCTGGCTGTCGATGATCGTCGCGATTTCCTTGTTGCGCTGCTCGAGGCGTTGGTCGAGCGCCTCGCCGTTGACCGAGATGGCCTCGTGGATCTTGTCGCCCACGGAGCCGAGACGGTCGGCAAGCTCGGTGCCGCGCACGGTGATCGTTTCCGACAGGCTGCCGGCAGTCTCGTCCAGCTTGGAGGCGATCTCGCCACCGCGCAGCGACAGGTCGACGACGATGCTTTCGCCGGTGCCGCGCAGGATTTCTGCCACTTCCTCGGTGCGCGAGGACAGCGTCTCGACGATTTCCGCGCCCTTGACGGAGATCGTGTCGGTCACTTCCTGGCCGCGCAGTGAAATGCTCTCCACGACCCGGTCGCCGGTTTCGGCGAGCGAGGTGTCGAGGCCGGTGACCCGGGTGTCGAGGGTCGACAGCAGGTCCTCGGTGCGGGTGGTGATCGTGTCGATCAGCTTGCCGCTGGTGAGCGACAGGCTGGCGGTGATCTCCTCGCCGCGGCTGGTGATGGTCTCGCCGACGCTCTGGCCGGTCGAGGTCAGCGCCTCGGTGATTTCCGAGCCGCGCAGCGACAGCGTGTCGACGATGGAGGTGCCGGTCGATGCCAGCGTCTCGTTGATCTGGTCGCCGCGCTCGGTGAGTGTGGTGAACAGCGAGGTCGAGGTCTCTTCCAGCCGGTCGTTGATCTCCGCGCCGCGGGTGGTGAGCGTCTCGACGAAGGCGTTCGCGGTGGAGGAGAAGCGGTCGTTGATCTCCGCGCCGCGGCTTTGCAGCGTCTCGGCGAATTCCGAGCCGGTGCGCGACATGTTCTCGACGAGATCCTGGCCGGTGCCGGTCAGGCGCTCGACATAGCTTTCGCCATGGGAGGCGAGGCTGTCGATCAGCTGGCCGCCGGCGGTGTTGAACGTGTCGGTGATCTCGCGCACGCGGCCGTCGACGGTGGCGGTCAGCTCGCCGACGCGGGCGTCGATGGCGCCGGTCAGCCGCTCGGTGGCGCTGTCGGCGATGGAGCTGATCTTGTCGGAGGTTGCATCCAGCTGCGCCGCGAGGCTTTCGTGCGCGCCGGTGATGGAATCGCGGACGCGATCGGCGTTGGAGACCACGGCTTCGCGCTGGGTCACCAGTTCGTCGATCAGCGAGCGGATCTTGAGCTCGTTGTCATTGTAGGAGCGCTCGAGCGAGGACACCTCGTTGTGGACGAGGACCTCCAGCTCGCTGGCGCGGGCGATCGCCCGTTCGATGCCGTCGCCCATGGCGGCGACCTCGCGGCGGATCGCCTGGCCGACGCTGAGAATGGATTCCTTGGCCACATCCTCCGGCTCGGCGAGGCGCAGCGCGACTTCGGTCATGCCGCGCGCGACGATGCGCATTTCCTGCGCGCGGAAGATCATCAGCGCCATCGCCCAGAAGAAGAGCACCGGCACGACGACCGCGACGGCGATCAGGATCAGCGAAGGGGAGGCCATGATGTCATTGGCGGAACTGACCGCCGCGACTTCTGCGGAAAAGGCGGAGGACGCGAGCCACCAGCCGCCGGCGATCCATAGAATGCTGAGCGCGAGGGAAAACCAGAAAGGCGCCGAGGTCGGGCGGCGCTGCAAGGCGTAGATCAGGTTGCCGATGGAGCGGCGGTCGTCGTTGGCGGCCGAGGTCGGTCGTCCGCCGCCGCGCCCGCGGCGGTTGCCGGAGCGGTTGGAGTCCGGGCGTGCGGGTGTCGCCGCGCTGTCAGAAGCGCTGGTCTCCGCACTGCGCGCGCTTGCCTCATTGCCCGCCGAGGCGGTGGCGGCCTGCTGTTGGTCGTCGTCGCCGAAATCGATCTTCAGCGCCTCCTCAACCGCCGAAAGGGCAGCTTCGGCGGGATCTTTCGCCTTCGGGGGATTTGCCATCTTGAACTCGCCTCGCGTCCGTACTCGTTACACATCGGGTGACACGGCGCTCCTGGCGCCGCGAGACCTTGCACGGCACACCGGTTCCGGCATTCCTGCCGAAATCGAAAATCGTCGGGCTTGACCTTGGAAGCGTTGAAGGTCGGCCTCTGACCTTTAAACGCAACTCGCCCGAACTTGCCGCACCACCACAGCTAATGACACAATCCGCGTCCTGGAACAAGAATTTGCAGAGTCATGACAAGGAGATGGGTGGCATGGCGCAGGTCAGGAAAGGGGGAGCTCGGACGTCTTCACGCGAGGGAAGCGCCGTCGCGCCGGCGTCGCGAAAGCCGACCCGCGCGCAAGCGGCATGGCTCGCACGCGGCCTGTCGCAGGCGGGTGGAAAATTGCCGCTCTTCGACGGCGACGGCCGCCGCATACCCGAGAAAACGATCCGCGCCTGCATGGCCGCAGGGTGGGCAGAGCCTTGGTTTTCCAACCCAATCAAGCCCGACTGGCTGGTGTGCCGGCTGACGGATGCTGGACGCGCGGCCGTTTCGAAACGCGCGTCCTGACGGCGACGGCGGCCGGTCGCGCGCCGGCCAGCGGCCCTGTGCGGGCACAATCTGGGCGGGACAGGCCGCGTCCTGCACGCGGGATCGCGACAATTCGTGAATTCGCGTTAACCAAAGATTCACTTTGTTGACCGGCTCCGGGCACGGCGCGCGCGATTTAACCCGATTTTCGTCATTTTTGCTGATGCTTGAACTTGACACGGCGCTCCGGATCTTTCGGGCGCGGATGATGGGTCAGCAGGAAAGGCAGCGGTGATGATGCAGGCACTGGCGCAGGCCGAGGCGGGCGCGGCGACGCGCGCGGATCCCGTCGATCTGGTTCATCTCAGCCGGCACACGCTCGGCAATCGCGAGCTTGAACGCGAAGTGTTGCGGCTGTTCGCCCGTCAGGCGGAGATCGCCATGCAGCGGATCGGAACCGCGACAGACAGGGCGGTGCTGCGCGAGAATGTCCACACCGTCAACGGATCGGCCAAGGGCGTCGGCGCCTGGAAGGTGGCGGATGCGGCGGATGCGGCGGAGCGGGCGCTGCTTGACGGCGAGATGCCGGATCTGGAGCCCTTGCGCGCTGCGGTCGAGGAAGCCGGCTTCTACATCGACGGATTGCTCGAAAGCTGAGCTTTGCGGCGGTCGGCGGGGTGGTTGGCCACGCGCAGCGCTTGACCTTTGGCGATGAACGGTTATGTCGGGTTCGAACCGAGCCCTTTCATTTCATCCCGAGATGCTTCGCCCATGCCAAAGATCACTTACATCACGTCCGACGGCGCCGAGACTGTCGTGGAGGCCCCGGTTGGCTCCACGGTGATGGAGAATGCCATCAAGAACATGGTTTCCGGCATCGAGGCGGAATGCGGCGGGGCCTGCGCTTGCGCCACCTGTCACGTCTATGTCGATCCGGCCTGGGCCGAGAAGACCGGCCAGCCCGAGCCGATGGAAGAGGACATGCTGGACTTCGCCTATGACGTCCAGCCAACCTCGCGCCTGTCCTGCCAGATCAAGGTCACCGAGGCGCTCGACGGGCTGGTCGTGCGCGTTCCCGAACGCCAGGCCTGACTTTCCTTTGATTGCGACGTGGTGCGCCGGGCGATCATTCGGCCGGCGCCGGCGCTGCGCGTGAAAACAGCGGGTCCACCTCGTTCCCGTCGCTCGGATCGCGCGGCACCATGCGCGCCAGCACGAGGCTGACGAAGGCCATGCCCGCGCCGATCAGGAAGACGGCCGCCGGCGACACCAGCCACACCAGTCCGAAGACGACCGGGATCACCACCGCCGCGATGTGGTTGATGGTGAAGGCGACCCCTGCGGTGGGGGCGATGTCGGCCGGGTCGGCGATCTTCTGGAAATAGGTCTTCATCGCAATCGCGATGGCGAAGAAGGCGTGGTCGATCACATAGAGCGCGCCGGCCAGCGTCGCGTTGGTGACAAAGGCATAGGTCGCGAAGACGCCGATCAGCCCGATATATTCCACCGTCAGCGCCGTCCGCTCGCCGACGCGCCCGATCCAGGAGCCGATCTTCGGCGCCAGGATCATGCTGAACACGCCATTGATCAGGAACAGGCCGGCGACCTCATGCACGTCGTAGCCGAAGCGCTCGACCATCAGGAAGCCCGCGAACACCGTGAAGATCTGGCGCCGCGCGCCGCCCATGAAGGTCAGCGCGTAATAAAGCCAGTAGCGCTTGCGCAGCACCAGCGACTTGCGCTGCGGCACGCCTTCGCGGAACTGCGGGAAGGCAATGATGAGAAAGCCGACGACGCAGAGCGTCAGCAGTCCGGCAAACAGAAACACGGTCGAGAAGCTGAGCTCGAACGTCTTCCACGCGACGAAGATAAGGCCATAGGCGACGAGCTGGGCGAAGGCGCCGACGGCGATGATCTTGCCCATGCCGGCCGCGGCCTTTTCCTTCGGCAGCCACTGCAGCGACAGCGACTGGTTCATGGTCTCGTAGTAGTGGAAGCCGACCGACATCACGAGCGTGGTGAGATAGAAGCCCCAGGCGGTCGGGAAATAGCCGGTCGCGGCAACGCCGACGCCGAGCAGGGCGAGCGAGACATAGGCGAGCGTCTGCTCGCGCATCACCAGCAGCACATAGATGGCGGTGAAGGCGAGAAACCCGGGGATCTCGCGGATCGACTGCTGGATGCCGATCTCCCGGCCGGTGAAGGCCAGCTCATGCACCGCGAAATTGTTCATCAGGTTCCACCAGGCAGCAAAGGAAAGCTGCATGGCGGCGGCCATGATCATCAGGAGCATCAAGGGCGAGCGCCAGCCGGTTGCGGTTGGCACGCCCGTGGGCGGCGGCGATCCCGGGAGACCCGCGCCAGCCTCCCGCGCCACGGCGGCGGGAACCGGAGAGAGGGCTGCAGGGGCGGAGCGGTCTGACATCGGGTTTCATCCGTTGGAAAAGGCAAGGTGGGCTCGCCGCGTCCGGACCGGGTCCGGTCGGTGCCGGAGAGGGCGAGGCGACAAGCCGTGTTGCCCTTGTCTATCGCGTGATGAGGGATGCGTGTTATCGCTATTTTTTCACATCATGTCGATGAAAAGACTGCGCCGGGGCTGACGATGGCGAGATCGCAGTCGCTTTTCCCGTCCGTATCGAAACTGGTGCCCGAGCGATCGCTGAAGCCGGTGACGCTGCTGCCGAACATCACCAGCCGTGCATCGGAATGGCCGGCTATCTTCAGGCTGTGGCAGGCCGCGTCGGTGAGTTCTCGGTAATGCAGCCCGGAGGAAAACCCCAGCGGGCGCAGGTCAGTCCAAATACTCCGAAGGGATCGGCGGATAACCTTCCCAGACGGTGACGCCTTTGCCATTCACGATTGTCTTGATCGTTATCGGAATGACCGGCTTGAAGCGATCAGGGCGTGACAGAAGAAAGCGGAAGACCGGATTGTTGATGTCTTCAACTCCGATGTCGACGAGCACCGTGTCCATGGAAAAGTCCGGGTAAAGCGGCGAGTAGCTGTCGTTGTCGTCGTCGTACAGCACGTTGTCGACGACATCGACGCGAATGCCGTGAACCCTAGGCGGCGGATAGCTCCAGAAGTCGCCATATTCGACGTCGCTGTCTTCCTCGAACGCGATGCCGGTTTCACGTTCGATCAGCGCGACGATGTCCTGCTGGTTCGTGGTGCCGGTCTGATAGGTCGCAAACGCGGGGAACGGGTTCTTCATGGCAGGATCCTTTAGGTGCCGCGCGTCGTGAGAAAGTTCCAGTCCCGATAAATCATGATGGAAACCTTGCGTCCGCTGATGTCGTTGAGGGTTTCAATTATTGGATTCAAACCAAGATCAATGGCGACCTTCGATCTCGGCCCAATCGGTTCCGTACGACCTCCCGCTCGCCGCTGCGCGCCGGCCTTCAAAGCTGCGGCGAACAGTTTCGGGCTGACGACGGCAAGATCGTAGTCGCTTCTCCCGCCGGTATCGAAACTGGTCCCCGAGCGATAGCTGAAGCCGGTGACGCTGCTGCCGAACATCACCAACCGTGCATCGGAATGGCCCGCTATCTTCAGGTTGTGGTAGGCCGCGTCGGTGAATTCCCGGTAGTGCAGCTCCGAGCCAAATCCCAATGGCCGTGCCGGATGCGAACGATAATATTAGGCACCCGGCGGCGGGGCCAGTGTGATGGGGCCATAGCGGGTGGATATGGTGCCCGTCAAAGGAGGGCGTGCCGGTTGAGGCAAGCCCGGTCCGCGAGCGCCGGGCGGGTTGTTGTGGCCCCGTCCGGGTGTCCCGGCCCCAAGCGCGCGGATACGGGCGAGTTCCTGGAGTCTTGCCTGGGCGGCGTTCCGTATCGCCGTGTAATGCGACATCAATCCGTCGTAGGAATTCGGAACGGTTGCCGATTGCGGCAGTTTCCAGTTGGGGTCCTGCCTGCGGAGGGTTCTGACGATCCCTTCCGTTCGATTTCTTGCTGTTTGAAGCCGAAGCGCTTGATTTGGTGAGTAGGCCGTCCGGGTGCCGCGCCTCCGCCCCCCTCTCCCGCCAACGAGAATGACCTTCGCGGGTCCGCCTGTCGGGCCGCTTCCGTCGGTCCATCGTCCGCCGAAGCGGTGACCGGCGGGAATGCCCGGCTGGGCAGGGTTGAAGTTCGCCTTGGCGGCGCGGTCGAAGGCCTGCATGAACCGGAGCCAAGCCACATGCGAGCGCAGCTGCAGAATGCCGCGCCTTATTTCGTCAATCGATTGGTGACAGGTCATCTCGCGCGCCCGGTTGTCTCTCATGGAAACTGTAAGCGCGATGTTTGATGCGAGGATTTATTTGCCGATATTGCGGAAGGCGCGACAATTGTTCGACTATAGCCGAGGATTAATTGTTACGGTAGGCATCTTTCTGGCGATGCGGTCCTTGTAGACTGCCCCGCGGGCCGGCACTCGGGATTGATTGCTAAAGCTCCGTCAGCGTGCGACCCTCCGTTAAATTTGCAGAAAGGGTTATCGTGCCTTCGGAAATTTTCCACGTCATCATGATCAAGCCGTCGCATTACGACGCCGACGGATATCCCATCCAGTGGCTTCACTCGATGATGCCGTCCAACACGCTTGCCACGATCAATGGCCTGCTGATCGATTGCGCGGCGCGGCAGGTGTTGGGTCCGGATGTGGAGATCCGCGCGCAAACGATGGATGAGACCAACACTCGGATCCGGCCCGACAAGATCATCCGCCGCATCCGCCGCGGCGGCGGCCGCGCGCTCATCATGATGGTGGGCGTCCAGACCAACCAGTTTCCCCGCGCCGTCGATCTCTCGCAGAAATTTCTTGAGGCAGGCGTCCCGGTTGCGATCGGCGGGTTTCACGTCTCCGGCTGCAAGTCGATGCTCAAGGAGCAGCCGCCGGAAATCGTTGCCGCGCGCGACATGGGCATCTCGCTGTTCGCCGGCGAACTGGAGGAACAGCGTCTCGATGTCGTGCTGCGGGACGCCTATGACGGCGCGTTGAAGCCGGAATACGACTACCTCAATCAACTGCCGTCGCTTGAGGCACAGCCGATCCCCTTTCTCGACCGTGCCACCGTCGGTCGAACCGGTGCCAACTACACGAGCTTCGATCTCGGACGCGGATGTCCCTATCAATGCTCGTTTTGCACGATCATCAACGTCCAGGGGCGCAAGAGCCGGTTTCGCACGCCGGACGATCTTGAGGCGATCATCCGCGCCAATCTGGCGCAGGGCATCTACAAGTTCTTCGTCACCGACGACGATCTGGCGCGCAACCGCAACTGGGAGGCCCTGTTCGATCGGCTGATCCATCTGCGCGATGTCGAGGGCCTGCATTTCCGGCTGACCATTCAGGTCGACATGCTGTGCCACAAGGTCGAGGGGTTCATCGACAAGGCCTGCCGCGCCGGCGTCGAGCGGGTGTTCATGGGGCTGGAAAACATCAACCCGGACAACCTGCTGGAAGCAAACAAGCGGCAGAACAAGATCACCGAATATCGCGCCATGATCCAGAAATGGCGCGAGTACGGCGCGACGATCATCGCCGGCTATATCCTCGGGTTCGGGGCGGATACGCGCGAGAGCATCCTGCGGGACATCCGGATCGTTCAGGAAGAGCTGCCGATCGATCTGCTCGAGTTCTTCGTGCTCACGCCCCTGCCGGGGTCGGCCGACCACAAGCGGATGGCGGAGGCCGGCGTCTGGATGGACCCGGACCCGAACAAATATGACGCCTCCCAGCGTGTGACCCATCACGAGACGATGTCGGATGCCGAATGGGACGGGATCTATCGCGATGCCTGGCACGCCTATTACACGCCGGATCACATCGAGCGCATCGGCCGGCGCTCCGCGGCGCAGAAGAACAAGGGCATCAACCTCAACGAGGTGACCGAATTCTATCTCGCCTACAAGCTTGAGGGCGTGCACCCGCTTGAAGGCGGGTTGCTGCGTCGGCGCTACCGCCGCGACCGGCGTCCGGGCCTGCCGCTGGAGCCGGCGCTTGTTTTCTATCCGCGGCATTGGGCGCGGTCGTTCGGCAATCTCGCGCGTCTCGCCTGGGGCGTTTGGCAGGCGAACCGCCTGCAGAAGCGGATTTTCTCCGATCCCGACCGTTTCGCCTACGCAGATCTGGCGACCACACCGGCCGAGGAGGGCGACCACGAGACGCTTGCCCTCTACCGGGAAACCACCGGCGGCCGGGGCGCGGTCGCGCGCGGGCAAAGGATCTCCGAGGCACGCACGGCGGTGGCGGCCCGCTCCTGAGGCCGGGCGCGTGCTGAACGTGCGAGGTTCGTGCCCGTCGGCCGGCACGAAAAAGGGGCCGGAACGATCCGGCCCCTCTTCTCGTCGCGCCTGTCACGGAAGCGCGGCGACGTCAGTCACCTCAGTTCGACGGCAGGATGACCTTGTCGATGACGTGGATCACGCCGTTGTCCGCCTCGATGTCGGCGGTCACGACCGTGGCGCCATCGACCGTCACGCCGGTGGAGGACTTCACGACGGTGATGGTCTTGTCATCGCCGGAGCTCAGCGTCTCGACCTCGGTGGTCGCATCCGGGATATCGCCCGACATGATCTTCTGACCGACAACGTGATAGGTCAGGATCGCGGCAAGCTGATCCTTGTTCTCCGGCTTCAGCAGGTTCTCGACGGTGCCCTCGGGAAGGGCGGCGAACGCGTCATCCGTCGGGGCGAAGACGGTCAGCGGGCCGGGTGCGCTCAACGCCTCCACGAGGCCCGCCGCCTCGGCCGCCGCGAGCAGCGTGTTGAACGATCCGGCGCTCTTGGCCGTTTCAACGATATTCGCGGCGTTTGCCACGTTGCCAAGTGCAAAGAACGTTGCTGCTGCAATTCCGATTGCGGTTTTACGCATACTTGCCTCCAATTATATTCATTAATCCGGCGATATACACTTTCGTGCCGCCTTCGAGACTGTTTACGCGCCCTGAAGCGCATGGATTTTCATAAAACGAATAAAATCATTGAAGATTTACACTTGATCCGTCAGGTGGCCGATTGCGTAACGCGCGCTCCCGCGCTGTGGATAAAGTCGTTGGAAATTCATTCGGAAATCATCTGCAATTGATCCCGGTCAAGGAGGAAAGGATCGCGCCGGCCTAGGCTCTGTTGCGAAAAGGCGGGGCACTCGCTAACGTGCTTTCCTGCCCACGGAACGGAGGGAATTCCACATGGCAATCAAGGACATCACCACGCTTGTCGATCTCAATGGCAAGCAGAAGACCGCTCAGGTCGCTTTGGATCTCGCCGCGCGCACGGGGGCGCATGTGACGGGACTGACGGTTGCCTTCGAGCCGGTCGTGCCGGGCTTCATTGCAGCGCCGATGCCGCCCGACTATGTGGAAATCGCCCGCAATCAGGCGCTGAAGGCGGCAAAGGAAGCCGGCGACGCCTTCAACGAACTGGCCCGCAAGGCCGGCGTCACCGCCGAGATCCGCACCGCGGAAATCATCACCGGCGGGTCGACGGAGACGCTTCTGGCGCATTGCCGGCTGACCGATCTCGTCATGATCGGCCAGGAAAATCCGGACGATCCGGAGCCCATGCGCGAGATGCTGATTGAATCCGTCCTGTTCGAGGCCGGCGTTCCGGTTCTGGTGGTGCCCTATATCGGCAGCGCGTTGCCGCTGAAGAATGTCATGGTCGCCTGGGACGGCAGCCCGACGGCGTCGCGCGCGGTGCATGCCGCCCTGCCGCTGCTGCAGATGGCGGAAAAGGTCACCGTGATGATCGTGGAGACCGGGCGTCGCACCTCCGGGGAGCCGGGCGCCGACATCGCCACCTATCTGGCCCGCCATGGTCTCAACGTCACGATCGATGTGGTGCCGCGGCCGACCTCCGGTGTGGCGGATGCGATCCTGAACTATGTGTCGGACAACAACATCGACATGGTCGCGATGGGCGGCTACGGCCACTCGCGCATGCGCGAGTTCCTGTTCGGCGGCGCGACGCGCGACATTCTCGCGTCGATGACCGTGCCGGTGATGATGGCGCATTAAGCGCGCCCCTCAGACCGGGCCTGTAGCGGGGGGAGCCTTTGCAGGCCTGCATGGCACCGCCGCCGCGACTGCGCGACGCGGCGGTGCCATGGACCTTTTGTGTTTTTGAACCAGGTACCGGACGGGAGGCGTTGCCGGGGAACCGGCGACAGATCGTCGGCGCAACGTCACTGCATCGCGCATTGACGGGTGAAGGATCGTTCCCGTGACCATTCGCAATCTCGAAGGCCTGTTTCGCCCCGCGTCGCTGGCCGTCGTCGGACCCAACCGCTTCGGCGACGAGGCGCTTGACCTCTTGCTCAACCGTCTGGCCGACAGCGGCTTCAAGGGGCCGATGACGCTTGTCGGATGCGGCAAGGAGGCGCCGGCGGCCTTTCGCACCAAACGGCGCATCGAGGACCTCGATCGCGCGCCCGACCTTTTGCTTTATGTCGGCCAGGCCAGTGATGCGGCCGCGATCATCCGCACGGCCGGTTCTGCTGGAACGCGCGCCGCGGTCGCGCTTGCCGGCGGCTACGACCGCTGGAGCGACGAGGATGTGCGCGCGGCGCTCGCCGCCGCCCGTCCCAACACGCTGCGCCTGCTCGGCCCCGGAAGCCTCGGCATTGCCGCGCCCGGCGCGAATGTGGCCGCGCATCTGGGCGCCACCGATGCGCAGGGCGGCGACCTTGCCTTCATCGCCCGCTCCGGCACGATCGTGAATGCCACGCTGTCCTGGGCGGCCTCCAACCGGATCGGTTTTTCCGGCGCCGTGTCGCTCGGCCAGCGCACCGATATCGACGTGTCCGACCTGCTCGACTGGTTCGCCCTCGACTACAAGACGCGCGCGATCCTGGTGCATCTGGAGACCATCGCCAATCCGCGCAAGTTCCTCTCCGCCGCCCGCGCGGCGGCCCGGTCCAAGCCGGTGATCGTGCTGCGCTCCGGGGCAAGTCGCGAGATCCGGGGCGAGGGAAGGACCCATGCCGGTCGCATCGCCGCGCCCGACGCCGTGTTCGATGCAGCGCTCGCGCGCGCCGGCGTTCTGCGTATCGACGACATCGACGAAATGTTCGAGGCGGCCGAGACCGTGACCCGGGTCAAGCCGGTGAACGGCCGGCGCCTCGCCATCGTCGCCACCGGGGGGAGCCTGTCGATGATCGCCGCCGACCAGTTGCAACGCCAGGGTGGCACGCTGGCGCGGCCCGGTCCCGACACCCAGGCGGCGCTGGAGGGCCTGCAACGGCCCGGCGTAGCCGACGTCAACCCGCTGACCCTGCATGAGACGGCGCCGGCGGAGGCCTATGCGCGGGCGGTTTCGACCCTGCTTGACGACAAGAACGTCGATGCGGTGCTCGCGGTGGTGGCGCCGTCGGCCTTCTCGCCGGTCTCCGTGATTGCCGAGGCGCTTGCGCATGCCCATGGCGCGCGCGGTCACGGACATGGCTACGGGCGCAAGAAGCCGTTGCTGGTCGCCCTTGCCGCCGGTGCGCCGCTTCCCCGCCAGGCGCTGGATGCCGCCCGCATTCCCACCCATGCCAGCGCCTTTGATGCGGTGCGTGCCTTCATGCATCTGGTGCGCTACGCGGAAGGTCGCGAGATGCTGATGGCGGCCCCGCCGAGCCTGCCGGCGGATTTCTCGCCTGATGTCGATACCGCCCGCGCTGTGGTGCGCGCCGCGCTCGACCAGTCCCGCAGTTGGCTCAAGCCGGAAGAGATTTCTATCGTGCTCGATGCCTATGGCATCCGGCAGGTGCCGACGCGGCTGGCCGCCGATCCGCAGGACGCCGGCGAGATCGCCGACGCGATCCTGGGCGAGGGCACGCGGGTGGCGCTCAAACTGGTATCGCCCGACCTGCCGTTCAAGTCGGATTTCGGGGGCGTGCTTCTTGATCTCGCCACCCGCGGGGCGGTGGAAGACGCGGCCCGGGCGCTTGGCGAGCGGGTGCGGCGCGACCATCCCCATGCGCAGATTACCGGCTTCGCGCTGCAGCCGATGCTGACGCGGGCGGAGGGGCAGGAGCTCTTCGCCGGGCTCGCCGACGATCCGACCTTTGGCTCCGTGCTTGTTTTCGGACATGGCGGCACGGGGGTGGAGATCATCGGCGACGTGGCGCTGGCGCTGCCGCCGCTCGATCTCAATCTCGCTCAGGCGCTGATCCGCCAGACGCGGGTGAGCCGGCTGCTCTCCGGCTTCCGCAATCTCCCGGCCGCCGATATGGACGCCATCGCGCTGACGCTGGTGAAGCTCGCGCAGATCGCCGTCGACCTGCCGGAAATCCTCGAGCTCGACATCAACCCGCTG
This sequence comes from Paracoccaceae bacterium, assembly GCA_002709505.1. Classification (GTDB taxonomy): domain Bacteria; phylum Pseudomonadota; class Alphaproteobacteria; order Rhizobiales; family Stappiaceae; genus Stappia. The sequence continues at coordinate 35,302 of PARB01000068.1, forward strand.
GTGGCCGACCGCTTCGGGGTCTGCGCCCTCGACGCGCGTATCGCGGTGGCCGAACCGGCGACCCATGCGGGCCGGCGAGGCACCTCGCGGCTCGCCATCGCGCCCTATCCCAAGGAGTGGGAGCGCACGCTGGAGCTGAAGGACGGGTCCACGGTGCGGGTCGCGCCGGTGCGCCCGGAGGACGAGGACCGCTACCGCGCGTTTTTCGAGACCGTGTCGCCGGAAGACCTGCGTTTGCGTTTCTTCGCGCCGGTCAAGGAGTTCAACCACGCCTTCATGGCGCGGCTCGTCCAGCTCGACTATTCGCGCGCCATGGCCTTTGCCGCGACCGACCCAGAGACCGGCGAGATCCTCGGCGTGGTGCGGCTGCATGCGGATCCCGACCACCGCAGTGGCGAATACGCCATCCTAGTGCAGTCGCGCCTCAAGGGGATCGGACTCGGCTGGGCCCTGATGCAGCTGATCATCGACTATGCGGCGGCCGACGGCATCGAGACCATCAAGGGCGAGGTGCTGAAGGAAAACACGACGATGCTGGCCATGTGCCAGGCGCTCGGCTTTTCCGTCCGCTCCGCGCCCGACGACGATGCGATCGCCGAGGTCACCTTGCCGGTGACGGCCGCGCCCGCGACGCCGTAGACGAGCGCGGACGCCGGCTCAGCCGGCGCGGATCTCGCTCAGCGACTTCACCGGCGTGATCGCTTCCGGATCGAGCTTCAGATGCAGCAGTGCCGGCTTGCCGGAGGCTGTCGCGCGCTCGAATGCCGGGCCGAACTGCTCCGCAGTCTCGACCGTTTCCGCATGGGCGCCATAGGCGCGGGCAAAGGCGGCGAAATCCGGATTGACCAGCGTCGTCGCAGAAACTCGCCCCGGGAAGTCGCGCTCCTGATGCATGCGGATCGTGCCGTACATGCCATTGTCGACGGCGATGACGACGATGGCCGCGCCCTCCTGCGCTGCCGTCCCGAACTCCTGCATGGTCATCTGCAGGCAGCCGTCGCCGGCAAAACACACGACGGTGCGCTCAGGATACTTGAGCTTGGCGGCCACCGAGGCCGGCAGGCCGTAGCCCATAGAGCCGCTGGTCGGGGCGAGCTGGGTGTTGATCTCGCGGAAGCGATGGAAGCGGTGCACCCAGGTGGCGTAATTGCCCGCGCCGTTGGTGAGGATGGCGTCGGTGGGAAGGTTTTCCTCCAGCCAGTCCATCACCTCGGCCATCTGCAGCGCGCCGGGAACCTTCGGGCGGGCCGAAGACCAGGCGAGATAGTCGTCATGAGCGGACTTGGCGAGACCCGGCCAGGGCGTTTCATTGGGCGGCTGCAGGCCTTCCAGTGCCGCGCAAAAGCCGTTGGGCGAGGCGTTGATGGCAAGGGACGGCCGGTAGACGCGGCCAAGCTCCTCGGCGCCGGCATGGACATGCACCAGATCCTGGGCGGGCTGCGGGATCTCGAGAAGATCGTAGGACTGGCTCGGCATTTCCGAAAGCCGTCCGCCGACGATCATCAGAAGATCCGCCTCGCGCACGCGTTTCGCCAGCGCCGGATTGACGCCGATGCCCACGTCGCCGGCATAAAAGGGATGGAGGTTGTCGAACAGCATCTGCCGGCGGAAGGAACAGGCGACCGGGAGCTCGAAGCGTTCCGCGAAGCGCTGGAACGCCGCGCGGGCCGTCGCGCTCCATCGGCTGCCGCCGAGGATGGCGAGCGGACGCTTCGCCGCCCACAGGCGTTTTTGCAGGTCGGCCATCTGGGTCAGCCCCGGATGGGTCTCGATCGGCGTGAAGGGGGCGAGCGACTGCGGCGCGGCGCAAGTCGCCAGCATGTCCTCGGGAAGGGCCAGCACCACCGGGCCGGGACGCCCGGATGTCGCCGTGTGATAGGCGCGCGACAGCATTTCGGGAATGCGTGCCGGATCCTCGATCTCGGCCACCCATTTGGCGATGCCGCCGAACATCTGGCGGTAGTCGACCTCCTGGAAGGCGTCGCGACCGCGCATGCCGGTTTCGATCTGGCCGACGAAGAGGATCATCGGCGTGGAATCCTGCTGCGCGACATGCACGCCGGCGGCTGCGTTGGTCGCACCGGGACCGCGCGTCACCATGCAGATGCCGGGTCGTCCCGTCATCTTGCCCCAGGCGTCGGCCATCATCGCCGCGCCGCCTTCCTGACGGCACACGGTGACGGGAATGCTGGCGTCATGCAGGGCGTCGAGCACGGGTAGATAGCTCTCGCCCGGCACGCAGAACACGCGTTCCGCGCCAAGCTCCTCAAGTGCCCGCACCAGCAAGACGCCGCCGCTTGCCTGCGTCGCAGATGCTTCCGATCCCGCCGTAGCCGTCATGATGTCCTGGTCCCCGATCTGTCGCGATATCAGTCTTCTGTCGCCGATATACACCGCTGGCGGGGGCGCACGCAAAAGCGCGACCCTCCGCATCCTATTCCAATTCGGAATAGGCTGCGGAGCCGCGCGATTGCGGGCCGTGCCCGGCGCAGGTCCTGCCCGCGCCGGAACGCCGGCGCGTCACAGATCCTGAACGGTCACGACCTGAAACGTGTGAAGGTCGCCGTCGTCGTCCTTGATGGAGACATACTCGCCGGGGCGGAAGGGATGGGTGTTGAAGCGGTAGCCCGCTTCGTCGTCCTCGTCGCCCTCGATATCATAGTGGAAGGCCCAGGAGCCGCCGGGACGGTGGCGCAGGTGGCCGATGTCCTCTTCCTCGTCCGCCCAGAAACGGCGCACGCGGCACTGCTCCTTGTGCTTCTTCCAGGCGGCCGGATCGATATGGTCCTCCGCGTCGAGCGGCGCGATGAATTCATATCCGTGACGGGCGGAGCCGTTCGGGAATTCCTTGGTACGGGCCAGGTTCAGGCGGATCTTCTTCAGGCCGAGATGCGCGGTCATGAAAGCGGGGTTCCTTTTTCTCGCAGTCATAGAACCCATAGGCTTACCCGATGCGGCGGCTGAGACAATGAGCAAAATCAAACCCGTTGGCGCCGGGAGCGCTTGGTCACATCCAAGGGCCGGCGCGCCGGCCAGTGAGCAGCCTAGCCGGCGACCTCATGGGTCCAGACGTTGAAGGTGTCGAGTATGTGCGGGCCGAAGGAGTTGACCAGCGGGACGTCGGCGGCGTCGCGACCGCGGGCGATCACGATCCGGCCAATGCGCGGACGGTTGTTGCGCGGGTCGAACGCATGCCAGCCGCCGTCGAGAAAGACCTCGATCCAGGCGCTGAAATCCATCGGGTCGACCACCGGAACGCCGATGTCGCCCAGATGTCCGTTGACGTAGCGGGCCGGGATGTTGAGGCAGCGGCAGAAGGTCAGCGCCAGATGGGCGAAGTCGCGGCAGACGCCGACGCGCTCCTCGTAGGCCTCGAAGGCGGTGCGCGTCGCGCGTGCCTGCAGGTAGTCGAAATGCAGGTGCTCATGCACGAAATCGCAGATTGCCTGCACCCGGTCCCAGCCCGGCGGAAGATGGCCGAAGAGATCCCAGGCCGTCTGGCTGAGGCGGTCGGTCTCGCAGTAGCGGCTTCCGCTCAGCCAGCCGAGACAATCGGCGGGCAGGTCGGGCACGAGAACCTCGCGCGCCTGACGATGGGCGACCTCCGGTGCGCCGCTGTCGGCGACCGTGACGTTGCCGGTGATCGTGAAAGCGCCGGCCGGCGCGACCATCCTGAGCGCCCTGTTGCCGAACGGGTCGATGAAACCGATTGTTGCCACCCCCGGATCGGTGCTGAAGGTCTCGGGACCGCGAATATCGGCCATGCGGTCCGGATGCACGGACAGCAGGCAGACGAGCGCCGTCGGTTCCTCGCATCGCAGGGTGATTTCGTAGCCGCAGTGGATCAGCATGAAAGTGGCGCTTTATCGGAAATCGGAGGAGACCAGCACATAGGACGCATGCCGGGCGTTGGAATAGGCTTCGCGGGCGACATCCTGGACGGAGCGGCGCTGACGGTCGAAGGCCGAAAGGGCCCCCGCTTCGCGCCGTTCGTCCGCATCGAGAGTGTCCATGCCGGGATCGTCGGGCCGTCCGCTCTCGGATTTCGCGAGTGCCGCGGCTTCCACGAGAAAGGACACCTCGAACAGGCCGTCATGACCGGTGAAGCGCACGCCGTTGCGCGCCGCATCGAAGCTTCGGCTCGGGTTCGGAAAATTCAGCGCCATCGGTCCGACCCTCGGGTTTCCTGGGGATCGGCGTCCGAACCGGGACTGCGTATCGCTGTCGCTGTCACGGGCCGGGCCTGTCTGCCGGCAGCAATGCGCCGGTTGAGAACGACCATGATATCTCTCGCCATCGTGCGGCTGAGCCCGGTGAGGGGTTCTCCGCCGGCCTGGGCCGGAGCGCCGGTGAAGGCATGATACACGGTCCTGGTCCGGTCCCGCTCGATCCGGCGGCCCGGTTGGCGGTCGGGGAAGCGAGACGAGCCCGTGACGTCCGCAGTCTTGCGGTTTCGTCGCCCGAGCGCGCCAGGCGTCTGACTGGTATCGTCAGGGGCGCTATGCCGCCGGTTGATCATGATTGGCGCGTGGCCTTGCCGCGGGGCGGTGTAGCATTGCTGGCGCTCGCCATCTTGCTTCCGAAGGTCGGGACGTCGGGCTTGGCCGCCGATTTTTCCTTCTTCGGCTTCCTGACTTCGCGGTTGCTGCGTTGCTGTCCCTTAGCCATGTCCAAATGTTCTTTCCGAGAGGGTTGCATTGGCGTCGTCGATCGATCCGACCTGTTCCAGGCTGTCCTGCGTGGCGACGCGCTCGTGGCGTTCTTCCTCGTTGCGGATCCGGTACTGGGGCGAGCCGTTGACCGGCGGCAGCATGCCGGTGATGCGGTAGCTGTTGGTCGCCGGCGCGCCGCCGATGCGGCCCTTCAGCCGGACGCTCTCGCCGAGCGAGAAAAGATGCGTGTCGGCCTCGATGGCGGGCGGGCCGATGTTGCGTCGGCGGTAGGTCGCGATTGTCATGAGTCTGTCCAGTTCTGAAAGTGCGGCATCTTCATGCCGTCAGGATCGGCGCTTGCCGATTGCGCCTGGCCTTGTCCGGTTGCGCGGTCGAACGCGGGGCGTTCGCGCTTGCGTGCGGGAGAGGCAAGGACAAAGGAAGAGGCGCGTGGAAACGGACCAGCAAAAGTACAGGCACTTTTCTGCGGGCCCGAAAATCATTTTCGATGGGTTCAGTATTTTTTCTTCAAAGGAAAAACAAACAAAACCACCGAAACAAGATCACCATACATGGCGATTGGGTTTTAAGTAAGGCTTTTGCAATTTTAATTTGCGTTTTTCGAGCCGACGACTTTTCGAAAAAGGGGGGGCGGGCACACGCGGCCGCTCGCTCGCCGTGACCCGTCAGGCAGGCGCTTTCGTCGCACGGCGCGGGCGGACGAGCTTCCTCTCCTGTGCATCAGCTCTCGCGGATCGGCAGCGGGCGTTGTTCCTCGATCGCCTCCATCGCGAAATAGGAGGTCACCGTGTCAAGTTCCACCCCCGCGATCAGACGCTGGTAGACTGCGTCGTAGCCGGCCATGTCGCGGGTGACGATCTTCAGCATGTAATCGTAGTCGCCGCCGATCCGGTAGAAATCGATCACCTCCGGAATGGTCGAGACATGGGTGCGGAAGCGGGTCAGCCAGTCGAGCGAATGGTGGCGGGTGCGCACCATCATGAAGACGACGAGGTCGAGGCCGAGTTTTTCCCGGTCGAGACGGGTGCTCTGACCGAGGATGACGCCGGCCTTCTTCAGCGCCTGGATGCGGTTCCAGCAGGCGTTGGCCGAGAGGTGAACCTTTTCCGCCAGCTGGCGCTGGGTGAGGCTGCCATCGCGCTGGATAAGTCGCAGGATCGCGGCATTGAACTGGTCGATCATTCTTCGCTCATTTCGATCAAAATCATCAATCTCACGACCAATCTCGCTTAATTTGGAGACAATTTCGATCAAGAAAGGACAATTCTAACGTCTTCCGCAACATGGAATCGCGATCGGGAGGCAAAATGAGACGTCTGGCGGACTTTGCGCGCGACCTTCAGGCCGACGGCGACACGCTCGCCCGGCTCAGACAGGACGTCATCGGCGAGGGCGTTTGCTTCGACGGTCCCTTCGGCACGCGGCGGCTGGTCTATGCCGACTACACCGCCTCCGGTCGCGCGCTTGGCTGCGTCGAGCGCTTCATCGCCGAGAGCGTCCTGCCGTTCTACGCCAACAGCCATACCGAGGCCTCGTTTTGCGGAAGCGCGATGACCCGGCTCAGGGCCGAGGCGCGGGCGACGATTGCCCGTCTCCTCAATGCAGGGCCGGACGCCTCGGTGATCTTTGCCGGCAGCGGCGCCACCGCCGGGGTGACGCGGCTGGTCTCGCTGCTCGGGCTTGACCATCGCGCAGGGGACGACCACCCCGGCTTGCGGCCTCTCGTGATTATCGGCCCCTACGAGCATCATTCCAATATCCTGCCCTGGCGCGAATCCGCGGCCGACGTGATTGCGGTCGATGAGGCATTGTCCGGTGGCCCCGATCTTGAGGCCCTGGAGGAGATCCTGCGCCGGAACGCCGAGCGGCCTCTAATTGTCGGCGCGTTTTCCGCAGCCTCGAATGTCACCGGCATCGTCACCGATGTCGTCGCAGTGACGCGGATCCTGAAGCGGCACGGGGCACTTGCAGTCTGGGACTATGCCGGCGGGGGACCTTATCTGCCCGTCGACATGCGGCCCGCGCCCGGCGTCGCGCTCGATGCCGTCTTCCTGTCGCCGCACAAGTTTGCCGGCGGACCGGCGGCCTCCGGCGTGCTGGCGGTGCGTGGGGATGCGGTGCGGCGCAAGATCCCGACGGCGCCCGGCGGCGGGACCGTGACCTTCGTCTCGCCCTGGGGGCACGATTATTCCGCCTCGCTTGCAGCGCGCGAGGAAGCGGGCACACCGGATGTGATCGGCGACATTCGCGCGGCACTCGTCTTTCTGGTGAAGGAGGCGATCGGCCAGGAAACCATCGCCGCGCGTGACGGTGTCCTGTGCGAGCGCGCCTTCGCGGCCTGGTCCGCCGTTCCCGAGATCGACCTTCTGGCCGGCGACCAGCGGGCGCGGCTGCCGATCTTCTCCTTTCGCGTCCGCGACGGCGCCGGCGGTTTCATTCACCAGCAACTGGTGACGCGCATGCTGAGCGACCACTACGGCATTCAGGCCCGGGGCGGTTGCGCCTGCGCGGGGCCGTACGGGCACCGGTTGCTGGAGATCGATGCGGCTGCGTCGTCGGTTCTGCGCGAGGCGATCCTGAAGGGGGAGGAGATCGAAAAGCCGGGCTGGTGCCGGCTCAACCTGTCGTATCTGATGGAGGACGCGACGGTCGGCTTCGTGCTGGACAGCGTTGCCGAGCTTGCCCGGCGCGCCCCGTCTCTCGTTCCGCTCTATGCCTGCGATCGGACGACCGCCCGGTTCTCGGCTTCCGGATAGCAGCGGATGCAAAAAGGGCCGCGTCGCCGCGGCCCCTTTCAATGCTTGATATTGCCAGGCGTCAGGCCGCGCGGACCCCCGCGAGGAACCTGTCGACCTCGCTGCGCAGCACTTCCGACTGTTGCGACAGCTCGTTGGCCGCGCTGACCAGCTGGC
>PARB01000069.1 GCA_002709505.1 Paracoccaceae bacterium
ATCACGGTGGCCTCTCGGCCGATCCACACGTCGTTGCCGACGACCGTGTCGCCGCGCAGGCCGTCGGTCACGCTGGCAAGGTCGAAGCCGTCTTCCCAGCCGCCGCCGAAGATGTTGAACGGATAGGTCGAGAACCCGCCCATGGCATGGTTCGCGCCGTTCATGATGAAGCGTACGCCGGTCGCCAGCGCGCAGAACCGCCCGATCCTCAGCCGGTCTCCGATGAAATCGAAGTGATAGAGAACGTTGCGGTCCTCGAAGGCCTCCGGCCGGTCGGGGTCGTGATAATAGGTGAAGTCGCCGACCTCGATGGTCGCGCGGGTGATGACCGTGTTGAGAAAGACGGTGTGCGGCGCGCCGCCGAGCGGATGGCGGGTGCGGGGATCTGGGCCATGCATGGGAGGGTCTCCGGAAATATCGTGGCGTGCCGGCACGTCGAACGCCCGGCGGAAGGGACGGTGCGGTGGCGCACGTCTCGTCACACGATCTTGTCCATCGACCCTTCTCCTTCGATCTGCTCGGTCTTGAATGCCCGTGTCCCCGCCGTCATGCAAGGGGGCGGCACGAAAAAGCCCCGGGACATGCCCGGGGCTTTCGATGTCTTGCGATGCGGCGCTATCAGCTCTCGTCGGGCTTCTTGCGCCGGAACGTCGACTTGATGTTGTCGAACAGCTCCACCTTCACGCCCTGGCGCCGCATGATCACATACTGCTGCGCGATGGAGAGCGAGTTGTTCCAGGCCCAGTAGATCACCAGTCCGGCCGGGAAGGAGGCCAGCATGAAGGTGAAGAGCACCGGCATCCAGGTGAAGATCATCTGCTGGGTCGGGTCGGGCGGCGCCGGGTTCATCTTCATCTGGACGAACATCGTGATGCCCATGATCAGCGGCCAGATGCCGAGCATCAGGAGCTGTGGCGGATCCCAGGGGATCAGGCCGAACAGGTTGAACAGCGATGTCGGGTCCGGGGCCGAAAGGTCCTGGATCCAGCCGAAGAACGGCGCATGCCGCATTTCGATGGTGACGAAGAGCACCTTGTAGAGCGCGAAGAACACGGGGATCTGGATCAGCACCGGCAGACAGCCCGCCAGCGGATTGATCTTCTCCTTCTTGTACAGCTCCATCAGCGCCTGTTGCTGCTTCTGCTTGTCGTCCTTGTAGCGGTCGCGGATTTCCGTCATCTGCGGCTGGACGAGCTTCATCTTGCTCATCGAGACGTAGGACTTGTTGGCGAGCGGGAAGAACACCAGCTTGATCGCCACCGTCACCAGCAGGATCGCGACACCGAAGTTGCCGACGAGGCGGTACAGGTAGTCGATGATGTAGAACAGCGGCTTGGTCAGGAAGTAGAACCAGCCCCAGTCGATCAGCAGCTCGAAATTCTTGACGCCGAGGTCGTCCTGGTAGCTGTCGATATTGGCGGTTTCCTTGGCGCCGGCGAAGAGCCGGGAGCTCGCCGAAGCGGTCGCGCCCGGGGCCACCTGGATCGGATCGGCCAGGAAATCCGCCTGGAAGTTGTCGGTCTGCGCCGAATAGGAGAACTGCGGCTGGAAGGCGCTGCCCGGCGTCGGGACGAGGGCGGCCGCCCAGTATTTGTCGGTGATACCGAGCCAGCCGTCGTTGACCTTGGCCGGGCGCACGGGGCCGTCTTCCTGCAGCGTGTCGTAATCGATCTCGCGCAGGCCTTCCTCGCCGAACACGCCGATCAGGCCTTCGTGCAGGATGTAGAAGCCGGTCGTGTCGGGCAGACCGTTGCGGGCGATCAGGCCGTAGGGGTAGAGCTGCACGGCGGCGTCGGTCTCGTTGCGCACGCCCTGCTCGACGGTGAACATGTAGTTGTCGTCGATGGAAATGGTGCGCGTGAACACCAGGCCCGCGCCATTGTCCCAGGTGAGCGTCACCGGCGTCGTCGGCGTCAGCGTCGCGCCTGCGGGCGCGCTCCACTCGCTGGTCTGGTCGGGCAGCGCGATGCCGGCACCCGGATCCGCGGTCAGGCCGAAGTCGGCGTAATAGGGCTTGGGGCTTCCCCGGGGCGAGAACAGCACGATGGTCGGGCTCGTGGGGTCCACAGTCTCGTGGTAATCCTTGAGCCGGAGGTCGTCGATGCGCCCGCCGGTCAGGTTGATCGATCCTTCGACCCGGTCAGTTTCGATGGTCACGCGCGGCGAGGCGCCGACGGCTGCTTCCCGGCTGAGACCCGGCGCTGCGTTCCCGGCGACCGGCGTTCCGGTGCCCGGTACATTGGCAGACCCGGCGACGCCCGGCGTCTGCGGCGCGGCAGAGCCCGAGGGGGCCGGCGTCTGCGACTGGGTTTCGGCGGCCTGCTGCTCGGCGAGCTGTCGCTGGCGCTCCATCTGCGGCTGGGCCACGAAATACTGCCAACCCAGCAGGACCACCAGGGACAAGACGATAGCCAGGATCGTATTACGGTTGTCAGCCATAGTCGGCGTTCACCCTTGCTTTTTCGGAACAGGCGTTGATTTGGAGCGGGCGCCGCGCTTGCCGTGGCGCGGTCCGGCGGAAGGCGCGGTCGATGCCCGCTGCAGACCGGCGCGAATATCGCCGGTGAGCTCAGAGAAATCCTGCGACAAGGCGCCGCGCCGGCCGATCAGCACGTAATCGACGTCGGCGCGCGCGGCATCGCTTGCGGCGCGCACGGCTTCGCGCAGGCGGCGGCGGATGCGGTTGCGTTCGACCGCATTGCCGACCTTCTTCGTCACCGTGTAACCGATGCGCGGCGGGCCGGGACAGTCGGCCGCCTGAAGCACGAAAGCGCGCCGAGGCATCCGGCCGCCTTTGGCGACGGCCAGAAACTCGGCGCGTTTCTTGAGAGTTGGCAAGGTGTCGGGCGGCGCAGCTTGGATCACAAAGGTCTCCCTTGCCGCGGCCCGGCCAAATCCTGCTTAGGCGCTCAGCCGCTTGCGGCCCTTGGCGCGGCGGCGGAGAATGACCTGACGACCGTTTTTGGTTGCCATGCGGCTGCGAAAGCCGTGGCGACGCTTGCGGACGAGACGGCTCGGCTGGAAAGTGCGCTTCATTGTTTCTGCTTCCGCGCGCGAGGGGCGCGCGGCCCTGATTGTCGAATTGTCTGGTGATCCGAACCGCGTTCCCCCGTCTTTCGAGGAGACCGCGGCCGTCGTGGGCGCCGCAATAGTCAGCACGACCCGATTGCGCAGGCTTATACGGGCCATGCCCGGTGAAGTCAACGACAAGCGCAATGCGTGCCGCCGCGTTCCGGCGCAGGATCGGCCTGCGCGATTGCCCGGATTTCGTTCACGCGGCGGTGACAGGCGGGCGAGGGGGGATCACTTCCGGGTGAGACCGGGGCAAATCGGGTTTTTCCCTGGCGGATTGAGGATAGAACGCAAGGGAAGGACGCCGCAAACGTCCGTCGGACACCGAGAGGAAAACCATGCTTGCGAAAACCGCGATCCACGGCGCTTCCCAAGACGCGAGCGCCGGTCCACCGGTCCGCTTCACCCGCCGGATGCTGATCGCCGGTGCCGGGGCGCTTGCGCTGGCCGGACCGCGTGTCGCCCAGGCCGCCCCCTCGCATGATGCCTTCACCGAGCTGCTGCAACGCTATGTCGTCGTGTCGCGGTCGGGTCTGAACCGGGTCCGCTATGCCGCCTTCAAGGCCGGCGGGCGCGCGGCGCTCGATCGCTATGTGCAAGGCCTTGCCGCGACGCGGGTCTCGGCGCTCGGGGCGTCAGATGCCTTCGCCTTCTGGGTCAACCTCTACAATGCGGTCACGCTTCAGGTGGTGCTGGAGCATTATCCGGTCGCCTCGATCCGCGACATCGATCTCGGTGGCGGCTTCTTTTCGCGCGGCCCCTGGAAGAAGGAACTCGTCACGGTCGAGGGTCGGGCGCTCTCGCTCGACGGCATCGAACATGGCATCCTGCGCAAGCGCTACAAGGATGCGCGGGTGCACTATGCGGTCAATTGCGCCTCGGTCGGCTGTCCCGATCTCGCCCCGCGCGCCTACACCGGCGGCGCGCTGGAGGCGATGCTGGAAGAGGGTGCGCGCGGCTATATCAACACGCCGCGGGGCGTGCGGGTCGAGGGTGCGGGGATCCGCGCCTCGAAGATCTACAGCTGGTTTTCGGAGGATTTCGGCTCGGAAGCGCAGTTGCGCGCCCATTGGCGCCGCTATGCGCGGCCCGATCTGGCCGCGGCCATCGAGGGCGCGCGGCGAATCGCCGGCTACGACTATGATTGGAGCCTGAACGATGCGGGTTGAAACGCGCGACGCATCACTTGGCCGCGCGGGCGGCGACGGGGGAGCGGACATGAACACGGGCGAAAGCGGGAAGGGCACGCCTGCGCCGGTCGCGCCGCAAAAGCCGGCATGGCGGCGGTGGGCACCGCTGATCGCCATCGCCGCGATCACCGCGCTTGGCTATGCCTTCGGCTGGCACGATTACCTCAGCCTCTCGGTTCTGATTCGCGAACGCCAAGCGCTCGGCGATTTCGTCTCGGCCAATCTTTTCGTCGCCGCGCTCGCCTATGTCGCGCTCTATATTGCGGCGGTGGCGCTGTCGTTTCCCGGCGCGTCGCTGATCACGATCATCGGCGGCTTCCTGTTCGGCTGGGCGCTCGGCGGCATGCTGACGGCCGTCGGCGCGACCGCGGGCGCTGCGCTGATCTTCCTCGCTGCGCGCACCTCCCTCGGCGCAACGCTCAAGGCGCAGGCCGGCCCCTTCCTGAACCGGCTTGCGGCCGGGTTTCGCGAGGACGCCTTCCACTACCTCCTGTTCCTGCGGCTTGCCCCGGTGTTTCCCTTCTGGCTGGTCAATATCGCGCCGGCGCTCTTCGACATGCGGCTCAGGCCCTATCTGGTCGCCACCTTCTTCGGCATTCTTCCCGGTACCTTCGCCTATGCCTTCATCGGCGCCGGGCTCGACAGCGTGATCGCCGCGCAGGAGGCCGCCGATCCCGGCTGCGCCGCCGCCGGGACCTGCTCCATCGAGCTCTCCGCCCTGATTACGCGCGATATCGTGCTCGCCTTTGCGGCCCTTGGCCTTGCCGCCCTCATTCCTGTCGTCGTCAAGAAATGGCGCAAGCGCAAGCTGCCGCCGGCGTGACAGCTGCAATGCCCCTGGCGGCATTTTACCGTTTTCCCTTGGAGGTTTCGCCATGACCCGAGTTCTCACTCCCGACATTTGCGTCATCGGCGCGGGCTCCGGCGGGCTGTCGGTCGCCGCCGCCGCCGCCGCCTTCGGCGTCGACGTCGTGCTGATCGAAAAAGGCAAGATGGGCGGCGACTGCCTCAACTACGGCTGCGTCCCTTCCAAGGCGCTGATCGCCTCGGCCAAGGCCGCCCATCACGCGGCGCATTCCACGTCCCTTGGCGTTTCGGTTCCTTCCGTGTACGTCGATTTCCAGGCGGTGCACGACCATGTGCACGGCGTCATCGGCGCGATCGCGCCGCATGATTCGGTCGAGCGCTTCGAGGGGCTCGGCGTCGAGGTCGTCCAGGAGGCCGCCCGCTTCGTCGATCCCCGCACGGTCAGGGCGGGCGACACCGATGTCCGCGCCCGCCGCTTCGTCGTCGCCACCGGCTCCTCGCCGGCTGTGCCGCCGATTCCGGGGCTCGACACCGTTCCCTATCTCACCAATGAAACCGTCTTCGGCCTCACCGAATGCCCGCAGCATCTGATCGTCGTCGGCGGCGGCCCGATCGGGCTGGAACTGGCGCAGGCGTACAAGCGGCTCGGCGCCCGCGTCACGGTCGTCGAGGCGCAGACCGCGCTGGCCAAGGAAAGCCCGGACCTTGCCGCCATCGTGCTGGCGCGGCTGAGGGACGAGGGGCTGGAAATCCTGGAAGAGACCAAAGTTGCCGAGGTCTCCGGAGAGGCCGGCGCTATCCGGGTCGCCGTCGAGGATGGCGACGGTCGCCGGGAAATCGCCGGCACGCATCTGCTGGTCGCGGCCGGACGCAAGCCCAACCTCGAGGGGCTGGGGCTGGAGGAGGCCGGCATCGCGCACACCCGCGCCGGGATAACGGTCGGCGCGGACCTGCGCACCTCCAACAAGAAGGTCTATGCCATCGGCGACATCGCCGGCGGGCTGCAGTTCACCCATGTCGCCGGCTATCACGCCGGTATCGTCATCCGCGCGATCCTGTTTCGCCTGCCGGCGAAGGAAAACCGCGCGATCATTCCCTGGGTCACCTTCACCGATCCCGAGATCGGCCATGTCGGCATGACCGAGGCCGAGGCGCGCACCGAACACGGTCACCACACCGTGCGGATCCTCGACGCGCCTTTTTCCGGCAACGACCGCGCGCAGGCCGAGCGGCGCACCGAGGGGCTTGTGCGCCTGATCGTCGGCAAGCGCGGCCGGGTGGTCGGAGCGGATGTGGTCGGCCCGTCCGCGGGTGAGATCGTCAACCTCCTGTCGCTCGTCGTCTCCAAGGGCTTGAGCGTGCGCGATCTCGCCGGTTTCGTCTCTCCCTACCCGTCGCTGTCGGAAGCGGTTCGCCGCGCGGCGATTTCCTATTATGCTGACAGCGCGAAAAACCCTTGGGTTCGCCGCGTCGTGCGTCTGCTGGCCGCTTTCGGCTAGGGTGCCGGCGCCGGGCGGGCCTGCCGTGCCGTCCGGGACTGCCCGGTCTGCAGCCGATGCCCGATAGCGAAAGAGCGACCGACGCGTGAGCCCGCAAGATCCAGAAACCGGGGATCGGCATTCCTCTTCCGGCACGGCCGCGACCGATCCCGGGCGCCGGCGCTGGGGCGGGCTGTCGGGTAAGCTTCTGCTGCTGACCGTCGTTTTCGTGATGCTGAGCGAGGTGCTGATCTTCGTTCCCTCGATCGCCAATTTCCGCAACACCTGGCTGATCGACAAGCTGACGATTTCCGGTGTCGCCGCCAGCATTCTGGTGGAAACCGACATGGTGGCGCCCGGCGTGCAGGCGGAGCTCTTGCGCACCACCGGCGCCGTCGCCATCGCGCTCGACGACGGCACCCGCCGCCGGCTGATCGCCATGTCCGGCTCGCCGGGCACCGTGGCGCGCACCGTCGACATGGGCGAAGCCGATCCGCTGACCTCCATCGTCGAGAGTTTCCAGATCCTGCTCAGTGGCGGCGAGGACAACCTGCGCGTTGTCGGCCCCTCGCAGATGGGCCTTGGCGGGCGGGTCGACATCGTCATGCCGCAGGCGCTGCTGCGCGACGCGATGCTGGCGTTTTCCGTGCGCATTCTCGCGCTCTCCGCCGTGATCTCGGCGATCACCGCGACGCTCGTCTATCTGTCGCTGCGCTGGCTGTTCGTGCGCCCGATGCAAAAGCTCACCCGCTCGATGGCCCGTTTCCAGGACAGTCCGGATGACCGCAGCCTGGTGATCGTGCCTTCGCGCCGCAACGACGAGATCGGCGACGCGGAAGCGCGTCTGGCCGACATGCAGACGACGCTGGCGGTGACCCTGCAGCAGCAGCGGCGGCTGGCGGATCTCGGGCTGGCGGTCTCCAAGATCAACCACGACCTGCGCAATATCCTGGCCTCCGCCCAGCTCTTCTCCGAGCGGCTGGAGCATGTAGCCGATCCCACCGTGCAGCGGCTGGTTCCAAAGATCATCGCGACGCTCGACCGCGCCGTCAGCTACACCCAGTCGGTTCTTGCCTATGGCAGTGCCCGCGAGGCACCGCTCAAGCGCCGGCTTGTGCGGCTCGACATGATCGTGGCCGACGTGGTCGATGTCTTCGGCCTCGCGGGGCAGGGTGGTGTGGAGTTCGAGACGCATGTGCCGGAAGGCGCGGAGATCGACGCCGACCCCGAACAGCTCTTCCGCGTGTTGATGAACCTGTGCCGCAACGCCGTGCAGGTGCTGGAGGCGAACGGCGATGCGGCACTGGTGCGCCGCGTCACGATCGAGGCCGACTGCGCGGCCGGGGGCGCCACCATCCGCGTGCGCGACACCGGGCCGGGCATTCCGCCGGCGATCCGCGACAAGCTGTTCACGCCGTTTCAGTCCGTCGCCAAAAGCGGTGGCACCGGTCTGGGCCTTGCCATCGCGGCCGAACTGGTGCGCGCCCATGGCGGCAGCATCCGGCTGGTGGAGGCGGAGGCGCCAGGCGCGGTCTTCGAGATCCGCCTGCCGGCAAGCGGCCGTGCGGGCGCGCGCGCGGCGCCGGCCAGCGGTCGTGCCGGCACCGCGACGGCGGCGCCCGGCGGCACCCGGCAGGAGAGCGGCACGGCCAGCTGAAAAGCCTGTACCACGGCGGCGAAACCCCCGCGCGCCGGCGAGCTTATCAACAGCTTTGGCCGGGGGAGCGCGGCGCGGTCAAAAAAACGCGCGCCCTCGCTTGCAATCGGCGAATGACCGGAGTAGAGATGCGCCCTGTTCGAAGGGCGCAGGCGCTCTTCGCACCGCCCGCCGCGCCCCGCTCACCCGGACATCGCGGCCTTGGCAAGCACCGGTAGCTCAGCTGGATAGAGCACCAGACTACGAATCTGGGGGTCGGGAGTTCGAATCTTCCCCGGTGCGCCATTTCCCCTGAATGACCTTCATTCTCGCGTTTGATCCGGATCCGTTTCGCACGGCAGTCGCGCCACTGCGCGCGCCGTCGGGGACGGGATGGGGTCAGGGGCCTTTGCTCCGGTCATGGCCGTGCACCTCCGCGCGGGCTCCTACAGGCGTCGCGCTCTCGCGATTTCCCTCCCCACCGGGCCGACAGTTTCGATTTTTGATATCCGCCTGAGCGTCACCCGTAGGAACCGACAGGTTATCGGGTCGGGCAATCTGTGTATTCAGATAGGGTCATAGTTTTTCTGCTGGTTATTCAGTTTTGTAAAAGTGAGCATCATGCAGGCGTGATGTAAATCGTGAGGGTGTGCAAATTCTGCGCTCCACGATCATGTATTTTTTCTTGTTCGCATGCGGACTTCGCCGGATGAGAAGTGCAGGCGCGCCTTGTCAGAGAGCCTTCCTGGGTGTCCGTCTCCAGGTGAATGATGATCGGGACTTTGAACCATGAAACACATTCAGCCTCCGCTTTCGGATTCGAAGGTCGTCGCCGTGACCGGCCTGGAATCCGAGGTACGCTCCTATTGTCGCAGCTTTCCCGCGACCTTCGCCCGGGCCGCCGGCAGCATTCTCGAGACCGACGGGGGCGAGCGATATCTGGATTTTCTCGCCGGGTGCGGCGCGCTCAACTACGGGCACAACAACCCGCTGCTGCGACACCGCCTGACCCGCTACCTAGAAGACGATGGCATCTCCATGTCGCTCGACATGGAAACGGTGTCGAAAGCGGCCTTCATGGATCTGTTTCGCCTCAGGATCATGATCCCGCGAAACCTCGACTACAAGCTTCAGTTTCCCGGACCGACGGGCGCGAATGCGGTCGAGGCGGCCGTCAAGCTGGCGCGCAAGGTCACCGGTCGCACCAATGTCATTGCCTTTACCAACGCTTTCCACGGCTGCACGCAGGGCGCGCTGTCGCTGACCGCAAACGCCCACCATCGCTCGAGTTCCTCGGCACTTCTCAACCAGGTGACCCGTCTGCCCTATGACGGCTACCTCGGCGCGGAGGTCGATACAGCCGATATTCTTGAAAAACTCCTGGCGGACGGATCGTCCGGGGTCGACACGCCGGCGGCCATCATCCTCGAGACGGTGCAGGGCGAGGGCGGGTTGAACCGTGCCAGCGCCGCGTGGTTGCGCCGCATCCGCCGCATCGCCTCGGATCATGGCGTGCTCTTGATCGTCGACGATATCCAGGCCGGCTGCGGTCGGCTTGGAACCTTCTTTTCCTTCGAGCATGCGGGCCTTCAGCCGGACATCGTCGTGCTGTCGAAATCGCTTTCCGGTTTCGGGCAGCCTTTGGCCATGCTCATGATCGCGCCGCAATGGGATGCCTGGAAGCCGGGCGAGCACAACGGTACCTTTCGAGGCAACAACCTCGCTTTCGTGACGGCGGCCGCCACCCTGGAGGCCTATTGGTCCGACGCTTTGTTCGCGTTGGAGGTTGTGCGCAAGGCGGGCCTTGTCACACATGCGCTCGATGCCATGGCCGCCGAATACGGCGGCATGCGCAAGGGAGCCGGCATGATGCAGGGTCTCGACGTGGGCGACGGCGAACGGGCGGCGCAGATCCGCGAGCTTTGCTTCCACAACCGCCTGATCCTGGAAACCTGCGGGCCGGACGAGACGGTCGTGAAGCTCCTTCCCCCGCTCACCATCGACGACGGCGACCTTTCCCACGGGCTTGCGGTTCTCAAACGCTGCGTCGCAGCGACCTGCGCGGGACCCGCGCGCCTGGCAAGCATCCATTGAACAGCGGAGGACATTTCATGACTTATCAAGGCGATATTGATCCGCTCGTGCCCCTTCGCGACAGGATCACCCGTTACAGCGAGGCGGAGGTCTCGGGTTTCAGGGCCGATTTTCTCGCAAACGGCTTCGTGCGCATCCCGCAATTCCTGCCGTCCGCGCTGCATCGCGCGATCACGCGGGAATGCGAGACAATCAGCTCGACCAGCGGGCGCAACAAGCAGCTGACCATGAAGAGCACCGGCGACACGCCGCGCCGGATGCGCACCGTCGGCCAGCATATCCTTCGGGAAAAGAGCCTCTTCATCCCCCGGATTTATGCCTGCGAGGCGGTGCGCGGGTTTCTGACTGCGATTACCGGAGAGACGGTCCACCGCGTCCCCTGGCCCCCGGAGGAATATGTGCTCAGCAACCTCTTTCGCGACGGCGACACCCACGGCTGGCACTGGGACGACTACTCCTTTGCCTTCGTCCTCTATCTCAAGGCGCCGGACGTCGCCCAGGGCGGCTTCCTGCAGCTGTGTGGCGGTGGAAGCTGGGACAAGGAAAGTCCGAAGGTCAACGAAACGCTCCTGAGCGGGGCGATCCACACGCACCGCTGCGACGCGGCGGACGCCTATCTCCTGAATGCCCAGAAATACCTTCACCGCGTCACGCCGATCGCCCGCGGCGGCGAGCGGCTGATCGTCAACATGACCTGGGCGAACGGTCGCGACCTGGCGGCGGAGATGACGCACGAAACCAACGATGTGCTGTTCGCCAGCTGAGGTCGGGAGGGCTCACGAGATGACGTCGACCTATCTGTCTCCCGCCCGCGAGGAGCTGGCGCACCGATTGCCGCCGGGGGCCCAGTCTTTCGTGACCTGGCTCAGCGGCATTCGCGGCTCGCGCGATCCGGCCGCTCGGCTGCTGTCGCCGGTGGAGGTCGTCGGGATCGGCGTCGCCTCGATTCTTGTCGGCTTCGCCCTGATCGGGCTTGCGCTCTCTCTTGGGGGGATCGGCGGCGGCCTGGTCTACACGCTCGGCTTTTGTTTCGTCTCAGGCGGAATGCGACGCCTGGACGTTCTCGTCATCCACCAGACGCTTCACTACAAGGTGCTGGAGACGCCCCTTGCCAATCATGTGCTGGGGGAGGTTCTGACAACGCTGCTCCTGCGAACGCCGTTTCGCGAGAATCAGAAATCCCATCTGATGCACCACCGGGCGCCGTGCTTTGAGGACGACGCGGATGTCCTGTTCCTGCGCAACGCAGGGCTGGGGCTGGAGGCAAGTCGCGGCCGGCTGTGCCGCCGCATCGTCCTGATCTGTCTGTCGCCGGTGTTTCACATGCGGTTCCTGGCCGAAAGGCTCAAGGCGAATTTCATCGATGCGCGTCCGCTCTATCGGCTCGCATTGTCCTGGGCCTATCTCGCCGCTCTGGCGCTACCGGGGGTTTTCCTCGGGTCCGCCTATTATCTTGCGCTCGGGCTCTTCTGGCTGCTGCCGCTGACGATCGGCTTCCAGATTTCCAACTTCCTCTACACGGCCAGCAAGCACCGGTGGTGGGCGTTTTCCAATCAGGCCATCCGCGACCGGGAGAAGAAGGACTTCCTGAGTTTCACCCGCGTGTGCTGTGGCAAGGCGCCGGAGCGAGACACGCGCGTTGCCTGGACCCTGTGGTGGCTGAGGGCGGTGTCGATCCATCTGCCCGCGCGGTTGTTCGTTGTCGTCGGCGATACGGTGCACCACGACCTGCACCACATTGCCCCCAATTGCGACTGGCCGAATTCCTCGGCCGAACGTCCTGGATATGTCGGCCGGACGCCGGACCGGTTTTCGGAAGTCTGGGGCGGGCTCCCGGCGCATTTGAGTGAATGCAACCTTCGGGAAAATTCCGTTCGCGCGACCGACAGGACCGTGACGGCGTGACGGGGCGTCCCTTGACACCTGGAGCCGGGATCGTCCCGCCTCTCACCTTCCGGGAAGGATAATCCATGACCCATACTGTGGTGGTTGTCGACAAAACGGGACGCGGACACAGCATCTGTGCGGCCCTCGTTGCCAATTCCAGGACGGTGAAGGTCCATTACCTTCCAGGGACCGGCGGGGTTCTCGGCGAAAGGATCGCGTGCGCGCCGCGGATCGATGATTTCCGCTCGGTCATTGCCGCCTGCGAGGACTTGCGGCCGGACCTTGTGTTCGTCTCGCACATCGAAGCGCTCGACGACGGGATTGCCGATGAGTTGAGGCAGCGCGGCTTTCGCGTCTTCGGCGCGTCGAGGAAGGCCGCCCGGCTCGAAAGCAGCAAGTGGTTCTGCAAGGAGGTCTGCCGGGAAAACGGCGTGCCGACGCCGCGGGCACGCCTGTTTGAGGATCGGGCTTCGCTGGGCGCCTTCCTGTCCGACCCGTCCAATCTGCCGAAGATGGTCAAGGTCGACTGGTTGACGCGCAACGGCAATGGCGCGATCCCGGTGCCGGCCGGGACCCGGCCGCAGGACGTGCTTGCGCAGATCGACGCGGTGATCGCGCAAAATCCCGGGGCGCCCTTCAAGGTGGTCGCCGAGGACTACCTGCCCGGCGTCGATTATTCGGCGCATTACTTCGTCCAGGGTCGAAGCATCGTCGAGTTGCCGTCCGCCCAGGACTTCAAGAAAAGCCATGACGCCGACGGCGGTGCCAATTGCGACGGCATGGGCAGCCTCTCGCCCCACATGATGGATTCGCCGGCGCTGAACCAGACGATTGCCAACAGCATTCTCAAGCCGGTTCTCAAGGGACTGCGCGCGCGCGGCATATCCTACAGCGGGCCGATCTATCTTGGTCTTCGGATCGACGCGGACGGGCGCCCCCATCTTCTGGAAATCAACACCCGGCTTGGGGATTCGGAAAGCCAGACCATTTTTCCCCGTGTGGACGAGGACCTGTTCGCGCTTTTGATGCGCATGACCTCGGGCGAACGCGTCGAGCGCCGGCTGAAGGTCAAGCCCCGCTCCTGCGTCACCATCACCCTTTCGGCGGGAGCGAAATCCGCCCTGAAGGACCAGGCGGAGCTCGACCGGGACACGGACTGGCCGTTCCGCGATATCGGAAGCGGCGAGATCGTGAGGTTCTTCCCGGCTCTGCTGGCGGAGAAAGCCATGGTGTTCTGGGCGGGGGTCGAGCAGTCCGCCGACAACAGCCTGCGGACCCGCGCCGGCCGCGTTGCCCATATTTCCGCGCTCGGCGGCAGCATCCGCGAAGCCCGCGACCGCGTCTACGCCTCGATCCAATCCGTGTGCTTTCAGGGCAAACGGTGGCGCACTGACATCGGCGCATGACGTTTGGGACGGCATCGCGGACCCCGATCGGCCTGCGGCCGGTCGGGTCTTCCCGCTGTTCGGACCGTTGATGGCGCGCCACGCCCTAGAAGGTCGGCCCCTGGGCGATCGGTGTGCGGTCGAAGAAGCGGTTGAACCGAAATCGTGACAGGTCGTGCGGCTGTGCGCGGTCGCCGGCCCAGTGTCCGACGACGCGCGCGACCGCCGGCGCGATGCCGAAGCCGTGGCCGCTGAAGCCCGTGGCGACAAAGACCGACCCGCCTGCATGGGGCGTGTCGAGGACCGGCAGGAAGTCCGGCAGGAGATCGATGGATCCGGCCCAGCACCGCCGGACGCGGGCGTTTGCGCCGATCAAGCCGCGCTGACGCGCGGCGCTCATGCTGTCGCGCACGACCTTGCGGGACGGGGCGGGGTTGACGTCGCTGCCGTCACCGCCAACGTTCCTTCGGGGCAACGCCAGCCGCGCCATTTGCAGGCAGCTTCGCAGCGAGCGCGCATAGTGGCCGAGATGACGCAAGGTCTGCGGTCCGACCCGGTGCACGAAGCCCTTGCACAGGCTGAGGCCGACATGGCCTTGCGCCGTGCGATAGAAGGCTAGGACCCCGTCCGTTCCCGATCCTCGCCACAGGTTTGACGGATCAAAGACTTCGGTCACGGTCGATTCCACGCACAATTGCGGCAGGCGGGCTGCGGAGCCGGCGGCAAGGCCTGCCGATCCCGCGCCCGACGCGATGACGACGCGTTCCGCAGTGAGGTCTCCCAGGTCCGTCTCGATCCGGACGCGGCCGTCGCCACCGGGATCTATTGCGCGAACGGCACAGGTCTCGAAGATGCGCCCGCCTTTTTCCAGAACCGCGTTGGCGATCGCGGGCGCGGCGAAGGCGGGCGCGACCCGCCCGTCGCCTGGCGTGCGCAATCCGTATCGCCAGCGTTGTTCGGGCAGGGGGTAAAGCTGCGAGATCCGCCTGCGGTCGAGCCGCTCGGGCCGAACGCCATGTGCCTCGAGCGCTGCGGCGAAGGTCTCGTATCGCTGCGCATCCGACCGGTGAAGGCCGAGATAGTTGATGCCGGTCTCCTCGAAGGCGAGCGCGGCGGAGCCGCATCGCTCGCCCAGCTCTTTCCAGAGCCTGCAGGCCTCCACCATCAGCGGCAGCTCGGCCGGATCGCGTCCCTGCTGCCGGATCCAGCCCAGATTGCGACCGGATTGGGCCCAGCCGACCCGGTCTTTCTCGAGGCACACCACCCGGTGGCCGCGCTCGACCAGTTCGAGGGCGCAGAGGATCCCGACAATGCCGGCGCCGACGATACAGACTTCGGTGCTGGACGGGAGGGTCGGGTGCTGGGAACGGTGCATTGCCTGTCTCCTTGCGCGGGTGGTCTTGTGCGGCGCGCATGCCGTGCGGCGCGCGCGGCTGCGCCCGCCAGCCCGGAACGCCGACGCGCCGGGGGCGGGCGCAGGGCCCGCTCCCCGGGCTGTCGTCTCGACGGTGTCGTCCGCCTGCCGGCGGCTTCGCCATCCGGTCGGTCGCCGGTCAGTTGACCTGCGGGATGTCGGCCGGATGAAGCCTGAGAGCCACCGACCGAACCCCGCCGACCAGGGTCGTCCTGCCGTCGCCGAACCGCTGGAGGCGGACGCCGTGCCGGCGCAGCAGCCGTTCGATGGCGGTCGTGGTCACGAAGACGAACGCGTTGACGCGGTGGTCGCTGGCGTAGCGGCGCAACTCCTGCAGGATCAGCGACATGACCCCTCCGCGCAGCGACGGGCAGGCGGTTGCCGCGAGACGGCTGATCTCGATCACGGCGGGATCCGGCAGATAGTCTTCCCCGCGCAACAGGCCGGGAAACACCTCCGACAACATTGTCGGGCGCGTGGTCGGAATGAGCCGGCACGAGCAAATCAGCGTGTCTTGGTGCCTGACGACGAGATAGTCGCAGTCGGCATTGTCGAAAGCATCGAACTCAAGTCCGCCAGAGCACAGGACATCCCATCCGAGGCGGTCGAAGAAAACATCCTTGCGAATGCGATAAATTTTTTCGAGGTCCTTTTTGTCGCATGAAGTATTTTTGAAATATTCTGCCTTTGTAAACATTAATCCATCCCCTCCCGATAAAGTGACGGGATAATTCTTAGATATACTGCATTCTCCATCAACTGACTGATCCGACAGCATGGTCCTCCCGGAACCTGTTGGTTCCTACAGCAGAGCCCGGCAGGCCGGGTGCGTAGGATGGTCATCACAATTGACCCAATGCCACGAAGCGGAACGGACGGGGGGAACAGCTTCATGAAAACCGACAAGCTGATTCTGGGCGTGCCGAAAGGGCGTGTCATGAACGACACGAGGCGGCTCTTCGATCGCAGCGGGATCGACCTGTCGATCTCGCGAAAGGACGAAAGGGCGATTTTCGCGGACACCAGCCGGGCCGATCTGACCCTGTGTCCGGTGCGGTCCTCCGATATTCCTCTCCTGCTGGAGGAAGGGGTCCTGGACATCGCGGTGCTTGGCGGCGATGTGATCGCGGAGGCGGCAAACCTGTCCTTCGGCAGCAAGCGCGATCTGGACATTTGCAAGTGTCGGCTGTCGGTGATCGGCCTTCCCGGCGCATTCGTCAGCCGGACCTACATTCGTCGGCCGCGTGTGGCGACGAAATATCCGCGGATCGCGCGCGAATACTTCGAACGGCAAGGCTGTGCCCCCGACATCGTCAAGATGTATGGATCCGTCGAACTGGCGCTGCTCGCCGGCATGGCGCATTTCGTGGTCGATATCGTCGATACCGGAGCAACGATCGCCCGCAACAATCTGCGCGAGCTCGAGGTCATCCAGAAGACCGGCGCGATCGCCTTGATCAGTCATCGCACGACGGGTGCCAGGCGGCAGCGATGCCACGACCTCTTAAGCCACATCCTCGACGCCCCGCATTCCCTTCGTCGGTCTGCGCCGGCGATGAGCGAAGAAGCCATTCTCTAGGACCGGGAGACCTCCGATGAACGTCGCAATTCACCCCTCATCCACGCTTGAGACCGCAGCCGCAGGGCGGACCAATCCGCTGTCGATGAACCTGCCGCCCTATTTCACCATTCCGGCGGACTCGGGCCTTGTGTCCGGCGAGCAGCCTTGCCTGAAGCCCAAGAAACACCTGATGGACATCATCGAGCTCGTCGCGGCGCGCTACGGCCCGCATCACGGCCTGCGGGTTCTTGCAGGCAATGTGATCGGTGCCGGCGGCTGGTCGCGGCTCCCCACGAAACGCCAGCACGACTATGTCAACGCCCGGGCGGGGGCCTTCATTGCCTCCGGCATGATGTATCTCGAGGTGTCAGGTCCCCAGGCGCTCGACGTTCTCGACCACCTGACGCCGCGCAATCTGCGGTCGCTCAAGACAGGCCGCGCCGCCTTCACCCTTTTCACCACGCCGACGGGAACGGTCGACGAGGAGGCCCTGGTGCTGAGGGTCGAGGAGAACCGCTATCTGGTCTCCTGTGGCGGCGGCGCGCCCCCCTCCCATCTGCACGAGGCGCTTGAACGCTTTCCCGATGCGCGGGTCGTGGATTCCGATGTCGTCAGTTTCAACATCAAGGGACCGGACCGTATTGCCGTGATGCGCGACCTCGTTTGTGCCGCCGACCGGGCCGCCGTCGACGCGCTCAAACCCTTCCAGGCCTGTCGTTGTCGCACGAACGCCGGCGACGACGTGACCGTCGTCCGCTCTGTCATCGGCATGGAAATGTGGGGCATGCCGGGGGCGATCACCGCCGTCTGGACCGCCATGCTCGACATGCCGGACAGGGTGCTCCCCTGC
Source organism: Paracoccaceae bacterium (assembly GCA_002709505.1). Taxonomy (GTDB): domain Bacteria; phylum Pseudomonadota; class Alphaproteobacteria; order Rhizobiales; family Stappiaceae; genus Stappia. The sequence goes on from PARB01000069.1 coordinate 17,375, forward strand.
GGTTGGGACCTGCTCGATACCTATCGCATCGAATGCACGGATATCGACTTCCTGCTTCACCCGCTCGACATGAACTACGGCACCACGCTCGCCGAAATCGGACTGGGCTGGATGGTCGATCCCGCAAAGACGGCGGACTACGTCGGTCGCGAGGCGCTTCGGGAACCGGCGGCGGGGCCGCGGATCAAGGTCCGCAAACTGGCCGTTGCCGGCGACAGGAGCAGCCGGCCCCGGATCGGCGAAGCCGTTCAGGACGCCGACGGGCGCATCCGCGGCCATGTCTCGAGCTGCGGCTATTCCTATGCGGCGGACAGACATGTCGCTTTCGTTCACCTCGCCGACGACGGGTCGGATGGCCCGCTTGAGCTCAAGGGCTGGACCTCTTTCCAGCCCGGTGTTCGCGCGGCCGGCTAGCGCGGTGAGCTGCAAGACGTCCGCCTGGCCGACAGGGTGTCGGGCGCGTGTGCCGAGCGCCCCGGACGGCGAGGCAGTGGCCGGAGGCCATGAAAGGAAACAAAATGCGAAACACACTCAATGGATTGGCGCTGCTGACCACGCTTGCCGCGATCTGGGGAAGCTCGTTCTTGTTCATCAAGGTGGGGCTGGGGTCGGTGACGCCGCTGACCATCGCCGCCGGCCGCATTACTCTGGCCGCGGTCGTCCTGCTGATCGTTGCGCGTCTTGCCGGCTACCGCTTGCCGCCCCCCGGCAAGCACTGGGTGTATATCGTAAGCGCCGCGCTCCTCGGCAACGTTCTGCCGTTCTCCTTCATCAGCATGGGCGAGCAATATATCGACAGCAGTCTTGCGGCGATCCTGATGTCCTCGATCCCGCTGTTCACCATCGCTATGGCGCATGTCATCACCGATGACGAGCGGCTGACGATCGAGAAGGCCGCCGGTGTCGCGGTCGGTTTCGTCGGCGTGGTCTTGCTGATCGGCCCGGCGTCGCTGCTGCATCTGGGCCAGCAGACGCTCGCGCAATTGCTCGTGACCACCGCGGCCGTGTGCTACGCCCTGTCGGGGATCTTGAGCCGTCACCTTCGGGATCTGCCGAAGTTCCAGACCTCGGCGGCCATCCTGCTTGTGGCGAGTGCGTTCATCCTGCCGGCGGCGCTGGTTCTGGAAACGCCGTGGACGCTGTCGCCCGAGCCGTCGGCGATCGGCGCCATCGTCGTGCTCGGGATCCTGTCGACGGCGACAGCGCAACTGATCGTCTTGCGCATTCTTCAGAAATACGACGCCTCCTTCCTGGCGCTGAACAACTACCTTGTTCCCATGTTCGGCGCGTTCTGGGGCATTCTCATCCTCTCCGAACGTCCCGGCCCGAACACCGGCATCGCCTTCCTCGTCGTGCTGGCCGGCATCTTCATCTGCCAGGGCGGCATCTCCCGGTCCGTCATCGCCATCCGGCGGTGGCGCACCCGCGACAAGGTGAACACCGGTGTCTTGTGACCGGTGCCGTGCCGCTTGCGCTTCCTTGCCCGGCGAGCACAAGCGGCGCAGGCGTGTCCGGCAAGCCCGCTACTTCAACAGCTTGAAGGGATCGCCGGAGAAAAGATCGGCGTTCAGCAGGCCCAGGATCGCGGCCTTGGCCACCGAGTGGGCCCGGCTCGTTGTCTGCAGTTTCTGCTGAATGTTGGAAAGATGAAACAATACGGTTCTTTCCGAGATCGACATGATCACGGAGGTCTCCCATGATGTCTTTCCTTCGCTCACCCACTTGAGACACTCTTTCTCGCGCTCGGAGAGAATTGGCGCGGTGGCGAGCTCCGTCTCCGCTATGCAAATGACCGAATTGCAGAGATAGGGGATGATGAACTGGGCGCCGACCATCATTTCCGGGCAAACGTCTTTCTTGCGAACGGCGAAGCTGACCGAGCAGATGTGATGGCTGCCGCGAACCGTGCAGGTCACGCCGTCGCCGATGCCGAATTCCTTCGCCGCGCGAAACACCTCGGTGTCGGAAACCTCCGACCAGAGCAGCGACGGCTTGCTGAACGTGAGGGGGCTGTTTGCCGGATCCTTCGAAAAATAGGATCTGGTACGATAAATCTCCTCCCATTCCTCGGGATAATTGTGATTGATAACAACGTTATTTTCGACGAGGTTTTCGATTCTACGGATAACAATACTGTAGAACTCGAAGTCGAGCTTTGCGGAAACATTGGACGTCAGCGCAAGGATTTCGCTGTGTGAGGCGCATTCGGCGATTGGCCGGATAAGCTCATAGAGGTCTTCGAACTTCATTTGACAATTGCTTCGAATGAGCGACTGGTCAGCCAATGTGATCGAATATGATTTCCTCATCACGCGAAATGCAACCATAAGTTTTTACAATTTGGATTGCAAGTCACTCCGGAGAGGTCGGTTTGCTCCTTTCTGCGTTTCCGCTGCGGAACGACGGTCCGTTTCCTTCAGCGCCTCACGGGCCGGTAGAACGGGATGCACCGCAAAGCTTGGTTCCTGCCGGCGGTGGATATCTGCCGCAGCCCTTGCAAAGGTGCGCGGGGACAGGAATGCCCTGCCACGGGCTGGTCGGGCGGCGGGTTGATGGCGTCGGCAAGGCCTTGAGGGGGCGATGCCGGTCGGCAGGACGCGGCCGTGTTTGGCATCCGGCCAGCGGCTGCGGGCGTTGTTTCTAGCGGCTTCCACCCGGTGCGTTTGCTTCCGCGTCGGCTTTGGCCTCTGCCTCTGCCGCCACCTCTGCCTCTTCTTCGGCGGCGGCTTCGCGTTCGGCTTCCGCGTTTTCCGCCGCCCAGACGCCGGCGGCTTCCACCGCGACCGGCGAGGCGGTCGGGAGCACGCCCAGATAGCTTTCCGTTTCCTCCGTGGGCACGACGGCGCGCTGCGTCATGCGGAAGAGCGCATAAAGCGCGATTGCCGCGAAGGTCACCCCGAGCACCGGCCAGAAGGCGAAGGGGCCGAGCCGTTCCATCGCCCAGCCGGTCGCCAGCGGGCCGACGATGGCGCCGAGCCCGAAGGTGAAGACGAGCCCGCCCGAGGCCGCCGGCATGTCCTCGGCCGAAAGCGTGTCGTTGGTATAGGCGAGAAACAGCGCATAAAGCGGCGTCGTCACCCCGCCGGCGAAAAAGGCGGCCGCCATCAGGGAGGTCAGCCCGCCGCCGGTCAGCCAGCCGAGCAGACAGGAGGCCGTGCCCAGACAGGACGCGCCGAAGATCAGCTTGCGCCGGTCCATGCGGTCCGACAGCCAGCCGATCGGATATTGCAGCACCAGCGCGCCGGCAAAGAGCATGGCGACGAAGAGCGCGATCTGCGAGGCGGTCATGCCGATCTGCGAGCCGAACACCGCGCCCATGCCCGATTGCGTCGCATAGACGCTGCCGAGCAGGAAGATGCCGACCGTTCCAAGCGGCGAGCTGGCGAACAGCCCCTTGAGCGACATCGGCCGCGCGACCTCGACAGCCGGCACATGGGCGACCGACAGCAGAATGGGCGCGAAGGAGATCGACACCAGGATCGAGGCACCGATGAACAGCACCGAGGTGCCGGCGTCGCCCAGCGTCAGCAGCCCCTGCGCGCCGATGATGCCGAGCGTCTGCGCGATCATATAGGCGGAAAGCACCTTGCCGCGGGTCTCGTTGGTGGCGGCGTCGTTGAGCCAGCTTTCGGCCGCCACATAGATCCCCGACATGCAGAAGCCGACGAGCACCCGCAGCAGCGTCCAGGCGATGGGGTCGGTGAAGAGCGGGAAGGAAATCAGCCCCGCCGACATGAAACTGCCCAGCGCCGCGAAGACGCGCACATGCCCGACCCGGCGGATCAGCGCCGGCGTGAAGCGCGCGCCCGACAAGAACCCGGTGAAATAGCCGGAGGTGACGATGGCAAGCTCGGCGGCCGAGAACCCCTCGATGCCACCGCGCAGGCCGATCAGCGTGAAATGCATGCCGTTGCCCAGCATGATCAAGACGATGCCGAGCAACAAAGCCCAGACCCCGGCCAGTACCTGAAACATGTGACCCGTCCTTGTCCCGCTCGCGCGCGTTTCCCAGCATCCAGCCCTGGCACGGACAGGGCTGCGCAATCGTCGTCGCAGCGTCGCATCCCTGCGCGATTGCGACAAATGTGACGCTGCGTAAATTTGAGGCAGTCGTCTCACGTGTTTCCAAGCGCCTGAAAACGCTTTAGCTTTGCCCGCAATCGAAGACAGCGCGCGGGGAGACGCCGGGACATGACGACACGGGATGAGGCGGTGGCGCGGGCAGCGCGCTATTTCGACGACGGCGGGTTTCGCACGGATCTGGCGCGGCTGGTCGCCTTCGAGACGGAGAGCCAGAACCCCGCGCAGGCAGCCGAACTGCGCCGTTACATCGACGACGAGGCAAAGCCCTGGCTGGAGCGGCTCGGCTTTGCCTGCGAGGGGATGGAAAACCCCGATCCGCGCGGCGGTCCGCTGCTTTACGGCGAGCGGATCGAGGATCCAGCCCTCGAGACCGTCTTTACCTACGGCCATGGCGACGTCATCCGCGCCCAGACCGAGCAGTGGCGCGAGGGGTTGCATCCCTTCAAGCTGGTGGAGGAGGGCGACCGTCTCTACGGGCGCGGCACGGCCGACAACAAGGGCCAGCACCTGATCAACCTTTCCGCGCTGGAAGCGGTGCTTGGGCTACGCGGCGCGCTTGGCTTCAACGTCAAGATCGTTCTGGAAATGTCGGAGGAAACCGGCTCGCCGGGTCTGGCAAAGCTTTTCGCGGAGAACCGCGAGCGCTTCGCCGCCGACGTGCTTATCGCCTCCGACGGACCGCGTCTGGAACCCGACCGCGCGACCATGTTCATGGGCTCGCGCGGCGGCGTGAACTTCGATCTCAAGGTGCATCTGCGCGACGGCGCGCATCACTCCGGCAACTGGGGCGGGGCGCTCGCCGATCCGGCGACGATCCTGGCGCATGCGATTGCGGCCATCGTCGACCGGCGCGGCTCGATCCGCGTTCCCGAATGGCGGCCGACCAGCCTGACGCCGGAGATCCGCGCCACGCTCAAGGGCCTGCCGGTCGATGGCGGCGACGGGCCGAAGGTCGATCCTGACTGGGGCGAGCCGGACCTGACGCCGGCGGAACGCGTCTTCGGCTGGAATTCCTTCGCGGTGCTGGCGATGACGAGCGGCGTGCCGGAAGCACCCGTCAACGCGATCTCGGGCGAGGCCCGCGCCCATTGCCAGCTGCGCTATGTGGTCGGCACCGACCCGGACGACATTCTCCCCGCGCTGCGCCGCCATCTCGACCGGGAAGGCTTCGACATGGTGGAGATCACCCCGGCGGACCGGGTGTTCTTCCGCGCGACCCGGCTCGATCCGTCGAACCCCTGGGTCGGTTTCGTCGCCGCCTCGCTGGAAAAGACCGCCGGCCAACCTCCGCATATCCTGCCCAATCTCGCAGGCTCGCTGCCCAACGACACCTTTTCCGAGGTGCTCGGCCTGCCCACCGTCTGGGTGCCGCATTCCTATCGCGGCTGCTCCCAGCATGCGCCCAACGAGCATGTCATCCAGTCCACCTGCCGCGAGGCGTTGCAACTGATGGCCGGGCTCTTCTGGGACATCGGCGAGCGCTCCGCGAAAGCGCCGTCGTAACGCCGGGTTAAGGCAAAGCCGCACCCGCGCTCGACGCAAGGCGCAACAGGCCGTAAAACGCGAGAAGTTTCGTTCTTTCGCGTTTTACGGGTGCGTCGGTGGCGGGTTTTTCAGATCGGGTTTTGTGCTTGCGTCGGCAGGCTGTGGCCGTCGTTTTTCTGGCGCTCGGCCTTGGCGCATGCGTTTCGGAAGATCCGGCCTATCCCGCCTATTACCGGTTTGCGGTGGATGTGAAGGTCGACGGCAAGCCGGTCACCATCGAGCGGGTGATCAAATGCACGGGAACGCTTGTTAAAAATCCGCCCTATGCGCCGGGAACGACGCAGGGGGCAGACTATATGAGCCCGCCGGTCATCGGCGCGAAGGTGCCGGGCACCACAGCGGCTGTCTATGTGCCTGTGGTGTTCGCCTGCCGCTGGGCAGCGCTGGATGATCAGGGGCGCACCTGGAAGGGAAAAAAAGTCGCGGATTGGGAGGCTGCGACGCCGTTCACCGAGGCTCACCGCACGCTCAAGCCCGATTCCAAACTGCCGATCCTGTGGGTCGAGGATGCCGAGCGTTTCGCCAACATCGAGTATCACATCAGCGAACGCGCCCTCTCGGGCAGGCACGGACGGATAGAGTTCGTCCGCGCCCATCCGCCGGAAAAGATGGACGAGGCGGCCTTCGAGGCCTCGGAGCGCCGCGCCCGCCTGGAAAGCCCCGATCTCACACCGTTCTTCTTTCCCGAAGAAAGCGAAATCATCCACGACACGAAGATCTACCGGGATCGCTTCGCCAAATGGAAAGGTCGTCACGATAGGCCGCGCATTGGCACCTATTGCTTGGCGGCCTGGGTCATTCCGCGTGAAGAGTGGACGCGTGTGCCCGGGGTCGAGCAGTGGGTGGAGAGCTTGAACGTGAAAAAAAATACGGCCTACCGATTGTCGGACGACCTCAATGACGCGTTTAGAGAGCATATACCGACCTCCCGAAGAGGAAGAGGGAGCGGGCAAAGCCTTTTTCCGATCGGTTATGTCTCGGACCGGGACCGGGAAGAGGTCGGCCGGTTCGCGTTTTTCGACACGGTCCACCCGGTCATCCATACGCCTGAAGGGCTTTATATCGATCTGCAGCGCTCCGGCCTGGCGGGATGCAACTATGAGGCTCTTCATCCGGAACGCCGCCACTGGGTTTGGGCCAAGGCTAATAACCTCAGCGATACCGCGCCGAATGACGCCACAGTGGTGCGTCTGGATGGGTCACAGCTCTGGGCGGCAATTCGAACGCTAGAGCGTTTTTTTATTGCTGATATCGACGCCTTTATTGTCTTCAGAGCGGTTTACACTGGCGTGAGCACGAGCGGCGAGCCCGTCGAGCAGGGATGGAAAGAATGACGATTTCTCAATGGTGTGCGCCGATCTGACACGAAACATCAGGTCGTCATCCCGGACGGAGCGAAAGCGCAGATCCGGGATCGGCGAGGCACGACGTTTCAGCTCTTGCCCCGTGAAGACGACCGGGCCTTTGGCTCCCGATACCGGATCGCAGCTTCACCTTGCCCGGTATGACGCGGGAGTGGCGGTACCCTCGACAAGCCCGCAGGCACGGTGCCTGAGAAGCTGTACCCGCCGCCCAGGGTCGCCGGCGCATCGCCGCCGGTTGCGCCTCCGACCCGCAGGCGCGACTGCCAAATTGTCGCGGGGCGAAACCGGTTCGGCTCCGCCGGCGTAAACCGGCTATCCAAAACGGGAGGACAGGATGACCGGGCTTCGCAGTCCCCACACATCGCGCGATCTGTCGCGCATGCTGACGCTTCAGGCCGGCTACCTGCGCAAGGCGGGCCTGATGAAGGAAGCCGCAGCGCTTGCCAGGCGGGCCGAGGAAATCGGCCTCTACGCCGCCACCATGGAAGCGCTGCGCAGCGCCCCGATCCGTCTGGAGGACGGCGCGCGGGCGTGAGTTTGAACCTTTTTCCCCCGACGCGTGCGGAGGCAACGGCGCGGCTTGCGGCGTTTCTTCCGCACGCGGGTAAATCTTACGCGAAGCTGCGCAATCACGACCCCGGTCCCGATGCGCCCGCGCATGTCTCCAGGCTTTCTCCCTACGTTCGCCATCGCGTCGTCACCGAGGCTGAACTGGTGCGCGCCGCCGTCGACCGGCACGGCGAGGGGCCTGCGGAAAAATTCATTCAGGAAGTCTTCTGGCGCACCTATTGGAAGGGCTGGCTCGAGCTTCGCCCGGGCGTCTGGGCCGATTATTGCGCCGCGCGCGAGGCCGCGCGGGCGCAAGCCCTCGGGAATGCCGGCCTTTCCGGGCGTCTGGCCAGCGCGGAAGGTGCGCGCACCGGGATCGACTGCTTTGACCATTGGGTGCGCGAGCTGACCGGGACCGGCTATCTGCACAATCACGCGCGGATGTGGTTTGCCTCGATCTGGACCTTCACGCTGAAACTGCCGTGGGAACTGGGCGCCGATTTCTTCCTGCGCCATCTGCTCGACGGCGATCCGGCCTCCAACACCCTGTCCTGGCGCTGGGTCGGCGGGCTGCAGACGCGCGGCAAGACCTATCTGGCGCGCGCCGACAATATTGCGGCCCACACCGGCGAGCGCTTCAACCCGCAAGGGCAGCTGGCGCAAGAGGCGCTGCCGCTCGACGACCCGCTGCCGCCCTTGCCGCGGCCGATTGCGCCCGGTCCAAGGCTCGGGAAGGACGGCGGTCGGACCGGGCTTCTCGTCTTCGACGACGATGTCGACGTGCAGGGCCTGTCGGATCGTGTCGCGCCGGTCGCGGTGGCGGCCGCGTCCAGCGCCGCCTTGCGCTCGGGCGTTCCGGTCTCGGGGCAGGTGCAGGATTTCGTCGCGGCCGTGCTGGACGACAGCCTGTCGCGGCTCTCGGTACCCGGCGCGCGCTTGCGCGATCAGGTGATGGTGCCGCATGGCATTGACGAGGCCGTGCGCGACTGGGCGCGCGACCATGCTCTCGACCGCGTGGTTGCCCGTCATGTTCCGGTCGGCCCGGGGCGCGAGCTGGCGGATCGCATCGCGCGGGCGCTCGCGCAGGACGGCATTTCCTTCGTTCAGGAGATGCGCGCCTATGACGCCCGCGCCTGGCCGCTCGCCACCAAGGGCTTCTTTCCCTTCAGGAAACACATTCCGCACCTGACCGCAGCACTTGGGGCCTCCGACTGAGTGCAGCGCAGCCCTGCCTTCACACCGCTTGACCCGCCCGCGGACGTCTCCTATCGTCGCCTTCGATTTCGTTGGGGTGCCCCTCGGGGCTGAGAGACGCGAACCTGCGTCAACCCACTGAACCTGATCCGGGTCGTGCCGGCGGAGGGAACGAATGAAGCGCCACCCGGCGCATGGCCGCAGTCTCAAGCGGTCTTTCGGATCTCCCTTTTCGCCAAATACCTGTTCCGGATCGCGACCATCGGTTTGCGTTGCGCTGAAGGCTTGTCCCGCGCGACGCCGGGAGAGCGGGTGAGACATGGACGCGACGACACGCGACGGCACGGCGGAGACCGGGCACCACGGCGCCGGCAAGCAGGCGCCGCCCGCGATCGCGCTGACCATCGCCGGTTCCGACAGCGGCGGCGGCGCCGGCATTCAGGCCGACCTCAAGGCATTTTCGGCACTTGGTGTCTATGGCGCCAGCGCGATCACGGCGATCACGGCGCAAAACACGCGGGCCGTTACCCACATTCACGACATTCCGCTTGATGTCGTCGCCGGCCAGATCGCCGCCGTTCTCGACGATCTGAATGTCGCGGCGGTGAAGATCGGCATGCTGTCCTCGCCCGAGATCGTGGAGACGGTCGCCGGGGCGCTGGGCGGCTACAAGGGGCCGGTCGTGCTCGATCCGGTGATGGTCGCCAAGTCCGGCGCGGCATTGCTGCGGCCCGAGGCGGTGGCGGCGGTGCGCGACATACTGGTGCCGCGCGCCACGCTGATGACCCCCAACCTGCCGGAGGCCGCACTCCTGCTCGGCGAAGAGGCCGCGACGGATCTTGCCGCCGCCGAACGTCAGGGGCGCGCGCTTGCAGCCCTCGGCCCGGCCGTCCTGATGAAGGGCGGGCATGCGCAAGGGGCGGTCTGCACCGATCTCTTGATCGCCGGCGATCTACCCTCGCTCAAACTCAAGGCGCGGCGGCTGGAGACCAAAAACACCCATGGCACCGGCTGCACCCTGTCGGCGGCGATCGCTGCGGGGCTGGCGAAAGGCGCCGATCTCCCGCAGGCCGTGCGCGATGCCCATGCCTATCTGCATGGCGCGATTTCCTGCGCCGACGAGCTGCGGGTGGGGTCGGGCCATGGCCCGGTGCATCACTTCTATCGCCAGTGGGGGCGCGCATGACGCAGGTCTCGGTGATCGGCGCCGGCGTTGTCGGCCTCGCCTGCGCCACGGCCATGACGGAAGCCGGCCATGACGTCACGGTCTACGACCGGGGCGAGGGGCTGGGTCCGGCCTCCTGTTCCTGGTGGGCGGGCGGCATGCTCGCACCCTGGTGCGAGGGCGAAAGCGCGGAAGAGCCGGTCGAACGGCTCGGCGCCGAGGCGCTCGACTGGTGGGCGGAGCGCGTCGACGGTGTCGCGCGCAACGGCAGTCTCGTCGTTGCGCCGGCGCGCGATGCATCCGACCTTCGCCGGTTCGAGCGGCGCACGCGAAATGCCGAGAAGATCGACGCCGAGCAGATCGCGGAGCTGGAACCCGATCTCGCCGGGCGCTTTCGTCAGGCGCTGTTCTTTGCCGGCGAAGGCCATCTCGATCCGCGCGCGGCCCTTGCCGGACTGCGGCAGCGGCTGGCGGAGGCCGGCACGCGCGTGCGCTACGGCGAGGACCGCGATCCGGAAACCGCGCCGGGCGATGTCGTCGTCGATGCGCGCGGCTTTGCGGCGCGGTCCGCCTTCGACGACCTGCGCGGGGTCAAGGGCGAGATGCTGGTTCTGCGCACGGCGGAGGTCGCGCTGTCGCGTCCCGTGCGGCTGCTGCATCCGCGCATTCCGCTCTACATCGTGCCGCGCGGCGAGGGCGTCTTCATGGTCGGCGCGACGATGATCGAAAGCGACGAGCGCGACCGCATCTCCGCCCGCGCGATGATGGAGCTTCTCGGCGGCGCCTATGCGCTGCATCCGGCCTTCGCGGAGGCCGAGATCCTGGAAATCGGCGTCGACGTGCGACCGTCCTTTCCCGACAACCTGCCCCGCCTGACGCGCGAGGGCCGGATCCTCCGCGCCAATGGCGCCTATCGCCACGGCTTTCTGCTGGCTCCCGCGCTCGCCGCGCAGGCGGCCGGCCTCGTTTCCGATCCTTCCTCCCAACCGGAGTTTTTCCATGAGCATCATCGTCAACGGCGAACCGCATGAGTGTGCGCCGTCTTCGCTGGCGGCGCTCCTGACCGACCTTGGCTATGGCGACGCCATCGTCGCCACCGCGCTCAACGGCGATTTCGTGCCGGCAGACGCGCGGGGCGAAACGGCCGTCGCCGACGGCGACCGGGTCGAGATCCTCGCGCCGATGCAGGGAGGCTGAGCCATGCTCAAACTCTACGATCACGCGGTCGAAAGCCGGCTGCTGCTCGGCACCGCGCTCTATCCCTCGCCGGCGATCATGGCGGATGCCGTGCGCGCGGCGCGCTGCGACATCGTCACCGTGTCGCTTCGCCGGGAATCGGGCACGGCTCGCGCAGGCCAGGATTTCTGGGGCTTCATCCGCGATCTCGGCATCCGCGTGCTGCCCAATACCGCCGGCTGTCACACGGTCAAGGAAGCGGTCACCACGGCGCAAATGGCGCGGGAAGTCTTCGGCACGCCCTGGGTCAAGCTTGAGGTGATCAACGACGCCGACACCCTCCAGCCCGATGTTTTCGGGCTGGTCGAGGCGGCCCGGATCCTCACCAAGGACGGCTTCCAGGTCTTTCCCTATTGCACCGAGGATCTCGGCGTCGCCGAACGGCTGGTCGAGGCGGGCTGCGAGGTGCTGATGCCCTGGGGCGCGCCGATCGGCTCGGCCCGGGGCCTCAACAATGTCTATGGCTTGCGCTCGCTGCGCGCGCATTTCCCCGACATTCCGCTGATCGTCGATGCCGGTCTCGGCGTGCCCTCGCACGCGGCCGCGGCGATGGAACTCGGCTATGACGCGGTGCTTCTCAACACGGCGGTCGCCAAGGCCGGTGACCCGGTGAAGATGGCCAATGCCTTCGCCCGCGCGGTCGAGGCCGGCCGGCTCGCCTTCGAGGCCGATCCGCTGGAGCCGCGCGACATGGCGGCTCCCTCCACCCCCGTTCTCGGCAAGGCGTTTCTGGAATGAAACTCGATCCCTTCTACCCCATCGTCGACAGCGCGGCCTGGGTCGCGCGCATCGTCCCGCTCGGCGTCCGGCTGGTGCAGCTGCGCATCAAGGACCGGCCGGACGACGAGGTCCGCGCCGAGATCCGCGAGGCGGAGGCGCTTTGCCGCGCGAATGATTGCCTGCTGGTGGTCAACGACTTCTGGCAAATCGCCATCGAGGAAGGCTGCCGTTTCGTCCATCTCGGCCAGGAAGATCTCGCAGACGCCGATCTCGACGCGATCCGCAAGGCGGGCCTCAAGCTCGGGCTTTCCAGCCACGACCGCGCGGAGCTTGAAACGGCACTTGCCGCCCGGCCCGACTACATCGCCCTTGGCCCGGTCTATCCCACCATCCTGAAGAAGATGAAATGGGCCGAGCAGGGTCTCGACAAGCTCACCGAATGGAAGGCGGCCATCGGGGAGATCCCGCTCGTCGCCATCGGCGGAATGAGCGTGGAACGCGCGCCCGGCGCCTTCGCCGCCGGCGCCGACATCGTCTCCGCCGTCACCGACATCACTCTCAACGAGGACCCGGAAGGCCGGGTCCGCGCCTGGCTCGCGGCGACGCGGCGCTGAGGCAATTCGTGCAACTTTCACAAGATGAGGCACAAGAAATGCGAATTCTGGCACTGTTTTTGGCGATATTGAGCAGCACGCCGGCGCTTGCCGCCGACAAGATGACGCTGCTGCTCGACTGGTACGTCAACCCCGACCACGGTCCGGTGATCGTCGCGCAGGAGCTCGGCTACTTCGAGGAAGCGGGTCTCGAGGTCGAGATCATCGCCCCGGCCGATCCCTCCGCCCCGCCCAAGATGGTGGCCGCCGGCAAGGCGGACCTCGCCATCTCCTATCAGCCGCAGATCCACCTTCAGGTGGCGGAAGGTCTTCCGCTGAAGCGCGTCGGCACGCTGATCGCCTCGCCGCTCAACTGCCTGATGGTGAAGGACGACGGGCCGATCAAGACGGTCGCCGACCTGAAGGGCCGCAAGGTCGGCTATTCGGTCGCCGGCGTCGAGGAGGCGCTGATGGTCGCGATCCTGAAGAAACACGGCCTGACCATGGACGACATCGAGATGATCAACGTCAACTGGTCGCTGTCGCCGTCGGTCATGTCCGGCCAGGTCGACGCCGTGATCGGCGCTTATCGCAATGTCGAGCTGAACCAGATGGAGATCGAGGGGGTGAAGGGCCGCTGCTTCTTCATCGAGGAAGAGGGCACGCCGACCTATGACGAACTGATCTATGTCGCCAATCCGGAGCTGATGGACACCGACATGATCGCGCGCTTCCTCGAGGCGACCGAGCGGGCGACGCAATATATCATCAACCACCCGGAAGAGAGCTTCCGCATCTATTCCGGCACGGCCAAGGAGCTGCAGGACGAGCTGAACGAGCGCGCCTGGTACGACACGCTGCCGCGCTTTGCGCTGCGTCCGGCCGCCCTCGATCACCGCCGCTACCAGCGTTTCGAGGCCTTCCTGAAGGACGCGGGCCTGATCGACACGATCAAGCCGGTCTCCGACATCGCCATCGACGTGACAGCGCAATGAGCGGCACGCCCGATTTCGGTTCGAAGGTGTTTGCGGCCTGGCGCGAGGCGGCAGGCCCGGCCTGGCCGGCCTACACCGGCCATGCCTTCGTGCGCGGGCTTGGCGACGGCACGCTGCCGCGCGAGGCCTTCCTGCATTATCTCAAGCAGGACTACATCTTCCTGTTCCACTTCGCCCGCGCCTGGGCGCTGGCGGTGGTCAAGGCGGAGACGATCGGGGAGGCGCGCCTTGCGGCCGCCGTCGTCGACGGGCTGGTCAACACGGAGATGTCGCTGCATGTCGAGATCTGCGGCCGGGCCGGCATCGCCGAGGCCGATCTGCTTGCCGAGGAAGAGGCGCTGGAGAACCTCGCCTACACCCGCTACGTCACCGATGCGGGGCTTTCGGGCGATTTTCTCGACCTGATCGCAGCCCTTGCGCCCTGCGTGCTGGGCTATGGCGAGATCGGCTTGCGGCTCAAGGAAACCGCCTCCGCCGATACGCCCTACCGGGAGTGGATCGACACCTATGCCGGCGCCGACTATCAGGAGCTTTGCGCCAAGGTCGGTGCGCTGATCGAGACGGCCACGGCGGCGCGTCTCGGCGAGCGGCCGCAGGACACGCCCCGCTTTGCCGCCATCGCCGACCGGTTCCGCAATGCGACCCGTCTTGAGGTCGGCTTCTGGGACATGGGCCTCAGGGGCCATGTGTAAGGATCACGCGTGACAATGGCTGAAACGCCCGCCTCCGCTCCCGGCTCGGCCCCGGCCCCGGCCCTCCGGCTTTCCGGCGACTTCCGCCACGCCGGCCGGCCGCTGTTTTCGGGCCTCGACCTGCCGGTGGAGGCGGGCCGCTGGACCTGTCTGCTCGGACCGTCCGGCGTCGGCAAGTCGACGATCCTGCGGCTTTTTGCCGATCTCGACACCGGTGGCACCTTCGACGGCGAGATTTCGGCAAGCGACGGCGCGCGCGTCGCCGGGCGGGTCGCCTTCATGGCGCAGACGGACCTGCTGGCGCCCTGGCTTGATGTCATGGGCAATGTCACACTGGGCAGCCGCTTGCGCGGGGAGCGGATCGACCGGGCGCGCGCCCGCGATCTCATCGCCCGCGTCGGTCTTGCCGATCACGTCGAGAAGGCACCGGCGCGGCTTTCGGGCGGCATGCGCCAGCGCGTCGCGCTCGCCCGCGTGCTGATGGAAGACCGGCCGATCGTGCTGCTCGACGAACCCTTCGCGGCGCTTGACGCCCGCACGCGGGCGGAGATGCAGGATCTCGCCTTCGACACGCTCAAGGACCGCACGGTTCTGCTGGTGACCCATGATCCGGCCGAGGCCGTGCGCCTCGGCCACCGGATCTTCATTCTCGCCGAAACCGGCTTGTCGGAGGTCGAGGCGCCGGCGCTCGAGCCCGTGCGCCCCGTCGAGGCGCGGGAAACGATGGACATGCAGGTGCGGCTCTTCCGCGCGCTGAGAGGAGAGCCGGCATGAGCGCGGGAGGGGCGTTCCCCGTTGAGATGACGAAATTGCAGCGGCTGCGCGACGCGGGGCTCGCCGCGGTCGCGGCGCTGCTTCTCTGGCAGGCGGTTGTCTGGGTGACCGGCGTTCCGCCCTTCATCCTGCCCGGTCCCTGGCGCGTTGCCGAAAGTCTTGTCGCCAACGCCGGGCTGATTGCGGAAAACGCCTGGGTCACCATCTCCGAAGTGATGATTGGCCTGCTGCTCGGCGCGGCACTTGGCGCTGCGACCGCGCTGCATTTGATGATCTCGCCGCTGGCGCGCCGGCTGGTGCTGCCGATCATGGTGTTCAGCCAGGCGGTGCCGGTCTTCGCGCTGGCGCCGATCCTGACGCTGTGGTTCGGCTACGGCATGGCCTCCAAGATCGCCATGGCGCTCTTGATCATCTATTTCCCGGTGGTCTCGACCTTCTATGACGGCTTGCGCCGCACCGACCCGGGGCTGCTGGACCTTGCCCGCACCATGGGCGCGCCGCCGTCGCGCACGCTTCTTTTCCTGCGGCTGCCGGCAGCCCTTCCGGCCTTCGGATCGGGCCTCAGGCTTGCGGCGGTCTATGCGCCCATCGGCGCGGTGATCGGCGAATGGGTCGGTGCCTCCAAGGGGCTCGGCTATCTCATGCTGCTTGCCAACGGACGGGCCAAGACCGACCTGATGTTCGCCTCGCTCTTCGTGCTCGCGCTCTTTGCCGTGGTGCTCTATGCGGCAGTCTCCGCCTTCACGCGGCGCATGACGCGCTGGGCGAGCGAGACGACCGACGGGGCGTGAGGCCCCGACCCTCAAGCCCCTGCGACATCGCCCTCGGCGCCGGGGCGCGCGAGCAGCACCGCGGTGCCGGCGCGAAGCGTCACGCCGACCCCTGCGTCATTGCCGGCCGCGACGCGGTTTGAAAGCGTCAGCGACTGGCCCATGGTCACGTCGCGGTCGGTAAGCGGCCAGTCGACGCCGCGCAGCGTCAGCGCCGCAAGATCGGAAAAGGCGAGCACGGAAAACAGCGTGCCCGCCGGCAGCATCACGGTCTGTTCGCCGGCCATCAGCGGCCAGGCTTCCTCCGTTCCGCTGGTCATCATCACCGGCAGGCCGCCGGCATGCAGGCTGATGCCGTGCAGCAGGTTGTGCACCGCGTGGTCGGAGCGCGCGCCGCCGAGCGCGCCGGCGATGACGAAGGCATCCGCGCCGCGTGCAAGCGCCGCCGCAACCGCAAGCTCGCCGTCGGTCATGTCCTTGTCCTGCGGATGGGACTGGCGCGGGATCTCCGCCCAGTCGCGGGCAAGCGCGTCGTCGCTGGAATCGAAGTCGCCCACCCAGAGTTCCGGCCTCACCCCGAGGGGCGTCGCATGGCGGATGCCGCCGTCGGCCGCGATCACGCGGTGGCCGGCGATCTGCGCGATGAGGCGCGGCGTCGGCACGACCGCGCCGCCAAGCAGGATGAGAAAGGGCGTGTCGCCTTGCATGTCGCGCCGTCCGTGTTGGTTCGGTGTTTGATCATCTCCTTGTAACACGACGATTTTTGCGCGCATTCTTCGTTCAAGGGAGGACCAGATGAATCTATCGCACATGCTCGCAGACCGCGCCGAGGCGGGAACCCCGGTGCGCGTCGCCCTGATCGGTGCCGGCAAGTTCGGCTCCATGTATCTGACCCAGGCCCGCCTGACGGCGGGCGTTCATATCGCGGCAATCGTCGACCTCAACCCGGCCCGTGCCCGCGAGACGCTCGCAACCTGCGGCTGGCCGCAGGAGCAGGGCAATGCGCCCTCGCTCGACGCGGCCATGGCCTCGGGCGCGACCTTCGTGACCGACGGTCTCGATGCGGTGCTCGCCGACGGGCGCGTCGACGTGGTGATCGAGGCGACCGGCGACCCGGCGGTCGGCATCCGCCATTGCCTTGCGATCATCGACAGCGGCAAGCATGTGATCATGGTCAATGTCGAGGCGGATGTTCTCGCCGGCCCGCTTCTGGCCCGCAAGGCGCGGGCGGCCGGCGTCGTCTATTCGCTCGCCTGGGGCGACCAGCCGGCGCTAATCTGCGAGCATGTCGACTGGGCGCGCACCTGCGGATTCAAGGTGGTCTGCGCCGGCAAGGGCACGCGCTATCTGCCGGGCTACCACCAGCTGACGCCCGACACGGTCTGGGACGTGCTGACGCAATATCTCGACATCACCGACCGCAGCATGATCAACCCGAAGATGTTCAATTCCTTCCTGGACGGCACCAAGTCCGGGATCGAGATGACGGCGGTGTGCAACGCGACCGGCCTGCTGCCGCAGCCCGACGGACTGGCCTTTCCCCCGGCAAGCCGGTTCGAATTGTCCAGCGTGTGCAAGCCGAAGGAGGCCGGCGGCACGCTGGCGTTTTCGGGCACGACGGAGGTCGTCTCCTCGCTCACTCGCGACGGCGAGAACGTGCCGCACCATCTGGCGATGGGCACCTTCGTGGTGATCGAGGGGGAGACGGACTACGCCCGCCAGTGCTTTCGCGAGTACCACATGCTGGAGGACGACAGCGGGCGCTTCGCGGCCCTTTACCGGCCGACCCACATGATCGGCATGGAACTGGGGCTTTCGGTTGCTGCCGCCGTGCTTCGGCGCGAGCCGACCGGCGCGCCGAGGGCTTTCGTGTCGGATGTGGTGGCGACCGCGAAACGCCCGCTCAAGGCCGGCGAGATGCTCGACGGCGAGGGCGGGGCGACGGTCTGGGGCAAGCAGCAGCCGGCGGCGGTCTCGCTGGAAAAGGCCTTCCTGCCGCTCGGTCTGGCAAGTGGCGTGCGGCTGACCCGCGACATCGCGGAAGGCGAGGTGCTCACCTGGGACAGCGTCGATATCGATACCGATGATGCGGCGGTCAGGATCCGCCGCGAGATGGAAGCGGCCTTCGCGCCCGGCTGATCCCGCTCCGGCGCCGGATCAGCACTCCACGACGTTGACCGCAAGGCCGCCTTTCGAGGTTTCCTTGTATTTGTCGGTCATGTCGAGGCCGGTCTGGCGCATGGTCTCGATGCAGCTGTCGAGCGGCACGAAGTGGCTGCCGTCGCCGCGCAGGGCCAGCGAGGCGGCGGTGACCGCCTTGACCGCGCCAAGCGCGTTGCGCTCGATGCAGGGCACCTGCACCAGCCCGCCGATCGGGTCGCAGGTCATGCCGAGGTGATGTTCGAGCGCGATCTCGGCGGCGTTTTCCACCTGCTCGTTGCTGCCGCCAAGGGCAGCGCACAGGCCGGCAGCGGCCATCGCCGAGGCCGAGCCGACCTCGCCCTGGCAGCCGACCTCCGCACCCGAGATCGAGGCATTGGCCTTGATGATGCCGCCAATCGCCGCCGCCACCAGCAGGAAGGTGCGAATGCCTTCCCGGCAGCCGTCCGGGCAATGGTCGAGATAGTAGCGCACGACCGCAGGCACCACGCCGGCGGCGCCGTTTGTGGGGGCGGTGACCAGCGTGCCGCCGGCGGCGTTTTCCTCGTTCACTGCCATGGCGTAGACGCCGAGCCAGTCCATCACCGTGTGCTGGAAGGGGCGGTTCTTGCCGGCCTCTCCCAGAAGCTTTTCGTGAATCGCACGGGCGCGACGTTTTACTTTCAGGCCGCCGGGCAGTTCGCCCTCGCCCGACAGGCCGCGCTGCAGGCAGGCGTTCATCGCATCCCAGATCCGGTCAAGCTCCGCATCGAGGTCGAAGTCGACCCCCTTGGGCGCGCGGGCGATCTCGTTGGCGCGTTTCATGTCGGCGATGGAGAGGCCGCTGTCGGTCCCCATCTTCAGCATTTCCTTCGCCGAGCCGAAGGGGTAGGGCGCGCCGGCTTCCTGTGTCTGGGTCATCAGGTCGTCCTGGGCGGCAAGCTCCTCCGCGCTGACGACGAAGCCGCCGCCGATGGAATAGAGCGTGTCCTCGGCGACGACCGTGCCGCTCGCATCCAGCGCGCGAAAGATCATCCCGTTGGCATGGCCGGCAAGCGGCGGGCCATAGTCGAAGACGAGATCCTGCGCCGGATCAAAGGCGACGGTGCCGATGCCGTCGATCTCGAGCCGGCAGTCGCGGGCAAGCCGCTCCATCTCCTCAGCCACGCAATCGGGATCGATGGTCGCCGGGTCGTGACCGGCGAGGCCGAGGCAGATCGCGCGGTCGCTGGCGTGGCCCTTGCCGGTGAAGGCGAGCGATCCGTGCAGCGACACCTGGATCCGTGCGGGTGCGCGCGCGGGCGCGAGGCCGGCCTCGCGCAGGTCCTGGAGAAACCGGCCGGCGGCGACCATCGGCCCCATCGTGTGGGACGATGACGGCCCGATGCCGATCTTGAAGATGTCGAACACGCTGATGAACACGAACCCCTCCCGCGTCTGTCATCAAGGCCGCTCCCGACGGCGGGCGCGATCATGGCGTGCGAATCGCGCTTCGTCATTCGTGCAGTGCGGCAATGGCGCAAACGCGCGCCTGCATGCCGGTTTCGGATCGCGCGGTCAGGCGTCTTCCGGCCAGAGGAAGGCGTAGACGGCAAGCGAGAAGCCGATGTGCTCGCGCAAGAGCGCCACGGCGGCCGTGGTGTCGCGGTCGAGCGTCGCTTCCATCATCTGCTTGTGATGGGCAAGGCCGAGCGTCCGGGTGACCAGGTCGGTGAAGGCGGCCCGCGCGGCGTCGTCCAGCTCGCGGTGGGCTGCGGGGGCGAACAGCATGTGCCGGTGATGGCGGCGCAGCTGTTCCGTGACCTGGCGCTGGAAGCGCATCAGGCAGTCGGAATTGCCCGCCGACAGCAGCGCGTCGTGAAAGCCGTCGTGGCGCAGTTCCCATTCGGCCATTGCGGAGGCGGCAACGCCGGGACCGGGCACGGGCGTGCGGGCGAATGTGTGATGGGCGGCGACGATGCGTCCTTCCCATTCCGCGTCACCCGAGGCGATGGAGCGGGCAAGCAGGGCTTCCTCCGCCGCCTGGCGGCCGACCTGGAGATCTCGGATCGAGGAGGCGGAGACCGGCGCGACCCGGTAGCCGCGGTTGCGCTCCGACACCACCAGCCCCTCCGCCTCCAGC
>PARB01000070.1 GCA_002709505.1 Paracoccaceae bacterium
ATCCTGTTGCAGGTCATGGACCACGGCAAGCTGACCGACCACAACGGCAAGCAGGTCGACTTCCGCAATGTGATCCTGATCATGACGACCAATGCGGGCGCCTCCGACATGGCGAAGGAGCCGATCGGCTTCAACCGGGTCAAGCGTCAGGGCGAGGACCAGGAGGCGATCAACCGGCTGTTCTCGCCGGAGTTCCGCAACCGTCTCGATGCCGTCATCGCCTTCGGCAATCTGCCGACAGAGGTGGTGCACCGGATCGTCGAGAAGTTCGTCATGCAGCTGGAAGCCCAGCTTGCCGACCGCGGCGTGACCTTCGAGTTGACCGAAGAGGCAGTCTCCTGGCTGGCGGAGAAGGGCTATGACGAGCGCATGGGCGCGCGTCCGCTCGCGCGCGTCATCCAGGAGCACATCAAGCGGCCGCTCGCCGACGAGGTGCTCTTCGGCAAGCTGCGCAAAGGCGGGACGGTCAAGGTCTCCGTTTCGGAAGATGCAGCCGGCCTGCTGCTTGAAAGCGTCGAGGAAACGGTGGTCAAGCCGAAGGCCGAAAAGCCCAAGGCCGCCAAGCCGAAGCGGCGCCGCAAGCCGGTGGCGAAGAAGACCGAGGCCTCCACGGGCGCAAGCCGCAAGGGCGACGGACCGGCGAAGAAAAGCCTGATCCCGAAGGTTCCGCTGGCGGATTGACGTCGCCCGATCCGGGGCCTGCGCCCCGCTCCCGATATCGTGAAACGGCACCCTGCGGGGTGCCGTTTTGCATTCGGCCCGACGCCTGCTAGAAGGGAATGGTTCCCTTCAGCCTGATGCGATTGCCCGACGCGACGCCTCCCGGTTTCCAGTGCCTTGTCATGACGTCACCTTCCGATCCTTCGGGCGCATCGGGCGCCCCGCCTCCGGTCGACCCGTCCTCGTCGCCCGTCACCGCGCTGGGATGGGCCTTGCGCGGCATGCGCTCGGCCGTCTCGATCCCGGCGCTGATCCTGACCGCGGCGTTCGTCGGCTATGCGGGGCTTGCGCGCGAAAGCGGGCTGACGCTCGACCAGACACTGTTGATGACCGGGCTCGTGTGGGCCTTGCCCAGCATCGTCGTCCTGACCGGCGCGATCACCGGCGGCATGGGCATGATTTCCGCGGGCCTCGCGGTGGCGCTTGCCTCGGTGCGCCTGATGCCGATGACCATGGCGCTGATGCCGCTGTTGCGCGTTGAGGGCAAGACGAAGCGCTGGCATTTGCTGATAGCCTCGCATTTCGTCGCGGTGACGGCCTGGGTGTTCGCCATGCGCAACGTCCAGGACTTGCCGCGCGAGGCGCGCCTGCCGTTCTTTCTGGGCTTCGGCGCCAGCCTGACCGGCTTCGTCTTTTGCATGACAGGCATTGCCTATGTGATGGTCGGCAGCCTGCCGCCGATGGTCGCCGGCGGGCTCTTCATGCTGACGCCGGTCTATTTTCTTTGTTCGCTCTGGGGCGCGTCGCGGATTTCCGCCGACAAGGCCGCCATGCTTGCAGGCCTTGTTCTCGGGCCGGTGTTCTTCCGTCTTGCGCCGGGGCTGGATCTGCTCCTGACCGGGCTGGTCGGCGGAACGCTCGCCTATCTCGCCACGCGGCTTTCCCGACGGGGGTGGCGATGACGATGGCGGATCCGTGGTGGTGGCCCTATGCGATGATCGTCGTTGCCGGCTGGCTCGCGACGGACGTCTGGCGCTGGCTGGGCGTGCTGTTCAGCGGGCGCCTGCGGGAAGACAGCGAGCTGATGGTCTTCATCCGCAGCGTCGCGACCGCACTCGTCGCCGGCGTGATCTCAAAGCTGGTGCTCTTTCCCGCCGGCGCGCTGGAAACTGCGCCGGTGGCGTTGCGGCTGGCGGCCGCCGTCACCGGCTTCGCAGCCTTCCTGGCGTTCGGGCAGCGCGTCATCGTTGGCGTTCTGGCGGCGGAAGTGGTGCTGATCGGGGGATGGCTCCTGCTCGGAGCCGGCTGAGGAAAACGCCGGTTGCCGCTCGATAGCTGACAGGATGCTGTCAGCAGCACCCTGTCATGGTCTCCCTATGGCGCGCCGAAGCGCCGTTCCCAACCATGGAGACCCGAAATGACCACCGGACAGCTGA
This sequence comes from Paracoccaceae bacterium, assembly GCA_002709505.1. GTDB lineage: Bacteria > Pseudomonadota > Alphaproteobacteria > Rhizobiales > Stappiaceae > Stappia. Next base: position 2,097 of record PARB01000070.1, read on the forward strand.
CGCTTTATTACTCGCCCCGTTCGCGGGCAAGCGCGGTGCGGGCGCTGCTCGACGAGCTCGGCGCGCCTCATGAGCTTGCCGTGCTCAACATGCGTGCCCGCGCGCAGAAGTCGCCGGAGTATCTGGCGATCAACCCGCTTGGCAAGGTGCCGGCGCTCACCCACGGCGATGCGATCCTGACCGAGACCGTCGCCATCATGCTCTATCTCGGCGATCTCTATCCCGGGGCTGGACTGACGCCGATGCCGGGCGATCCGCGCCGCGCCGCCTATCTGCGCTGGATGGTGTTTTATGCCGCGAGCTTCGAGCCGGCGCTGAGCGACAGGATGTACAGCCATGTGCCGCCGGCAAACGAATCCTCCTATGGCACCTTCGACGAGGTGATCGACATCCTGGGCGACCAGCTGGGGAAGGGGCCTTACATTCTCGGAGACGAGATCGCGGTCGCCGACATTCTGTGGGGTGCCTCGCTGCAGTGGGCCCTGGGCTTCAAGGCGATCCCGGACAGGGCGGTCTTTCGGGACTATGCAGCGCGGGTGACCGCGCGGCCGAGCTTCCAGCGCCTGTTTGAGGACGAGGCGCGACTTGCTGCCGAACACGAGGCTGCCGCCGCCTGATGTTTCACGCCGGGTGGCTTCAGCCGGCGAGCGTTTCGCGGATCTTGGCGGCATGGGCGGCGAGCACCTCGCCGTCGGCCATGTCGCCGGTGTGCGGGCGCAATGCCACGCCCTCGAAGCGCGGGATCACATGGACGTGGGTGTGAAACACCACCTGTCCGCCCGCGCTTTCGGAAAACTGCTGGATCGTCGTTCCATCCGCGTCGAAGGCCTTCATCACCGCGCGCGCGAGCCTTTGCACCGTTGCCATGACGGCGTTGAGGTCGTCTTCGGCAATGTCCAGGATGTTGCGCGAGGGGGCCTTGGGGATCACCAGCACATGGCCGTCGCCGCGCGGCATGATGTCCATGATGGCGAGCGTCTTGTCGTCCTCATAGACGGTCTGGCTCGGCAGTTCGCCGCGCAGGATCTTGGCGAAGACATTCTGGTCGTCATACGGCACCGACATGGCAGGTTCCCCGAAGATGCGCGGTCCGGCAGACGCCGTCTCCGCTTGAAGTTCTGAATCAGCTTCACGTTCACAAACCGATTCAGGATGGTTGCATGCGCCGACTGAACGGTCTTTGAGGAAAAGATTCAAGTGCGGCGAAAGAGTTGAGTCTTTTGAATCGCTTGGGCGAGGATCCTCAGCCGCGCTTGAAGGGCGAATAGGCCTCGGCAATCGCTTCGCCCTCGCGCCGCACGGCCTCGCGCTCGCTCTCAAGATAATCCGCGACCGCAGCGCGCAGGCCCGGATGCGCGATGAAGTGGGACGAGTAGGTCGGAGTCGGAAGATAGCCGCGCGCCAGCTTGTGCGCGCCCTGCGCTCCGGCCTCCACCCGCGCCAGCCCGCGCTCGATCGCGAAATCGATGGCCTGATAGTAGCAGACCTCGAAATGCAGGAACGGGTGGTCCTCCAGGCAGCCCCAGTTGCGCCCGAAGAGCGCATGCGAGCCGATCAGGTTGAGTGCTCCGGCGATCATCCGCCCCTCGCGCCCCACCATCACCAGCAGCACGCTGTGCGCCAGCCGTTCGCCGAGCAGCGAAAAGAAGCGGCGGTTGAGATAGGGTCGGCCCCATTTGCGGGCGCCGGTGTCCTCGTAGAAGGCGTGAAACGCATCCCAATGCGCTTCCGTCAGGTCCGCGCCCGTGACCCATTCGATCTCGAGTCCGGAGGCGAGCGCCTCGCGCCGTTCCTTGCGGATCTGCTTGCGCTTGCGCGAGGCGAGATCGCCGAGAAAGTCGTCGAAGCTGCCATAGCCCTTGTTGAGCCAGTGGAACTGCTGGTCGGTGCGTTGCAGGAAGCCGCGCTCGCCGGCAACCTCCCATTCGGTCTCGTTCAGGAAGGTGACATGCGCCGAGGAAGCGGAGCGCAGGCGGCACAATTCGCGCAGGCCGTCCGCAAGGGCGGCGATGGCAGCCGGACGGTTGATGCCGGCGCCGCTCAGGAACCGCCGGCCCGTTGCCGGGGTAAAGGGCACGCAGGACTGAAGCTTGGGATAATAGCTGCCACCGGCGCGGTGATAGGCGTCGGCCCAGGAATGGTCGAAGACATATTCGCCCATGGAATGGCTTTTCAGGTAGCAGGGCAGGGCGGCGACCGGGGTTCCGTCGGGTCCGTCCAGCACCAGGTGCTGGGGCAGCCAGCCGGTGTGTTCGCTGACGCAGCCGGACTCTTCCAGGATCGACAGAAAGTCGTGGGAAATGAACGGGTTGAATTCCGTTTCCTCAGAGATTGAATCGCCGCCTTCAGGGTCTGATTCAACCGTCGTTCTGGGCGAAACGCACCCGCCCTCGTCAAGCGTCCAGTGCGGATTGGCGAGCGCGTCCCAGTCGCGGCGGGAGATCTCCGCAAGCGAGGGAATGGCCCGCAATCCGAATTCCTGTGTCTCGTCGTCGCTTGCGCTCACGAAACCTGTGCCTTCATGTCGTTGAGAGTGTCCGTCGTGCGATACGCGCCCCTACCGACTTAGGGTGGCTGCGGAAAAAGGGGAGGGGTTGCCCGCCACTTCTCCTCCACTCCTCACGGGGCGGCGTCGGGGTCGAAGCCCTCGAAGACGATCTGGTCGGCAAAGGCATTCGCGCGGGCGCGGTCCTCGGGCGTGCGCACGGTCCAGGCGATCAAGGGCAGGCCGAACACCCGGCGCAGGGTGGCGGGTGCAAAGGCGGGCAGATCCTTGACCCAATAGGACACGAAGCTCGGGCGGATGCGCGGGGCATAAAGCATGTGCCGCAGCATGAAGCGCTCGATCCGGCTGGCGCGGCCCCACTCCTTCAGGTCGCGGGCCCCATCGCCCAATGCGCCGCGCGGAATGTCGGGTGCGGCCTCGCGCATCATTTGCATGATGTCGGGGTCGAAGGACTTCACCGCCACGGGGCCCTTGTAGCGCGTCAGGCTTTCCGCGATGCCGGCGATATAGGCATGCTTGGGGTGGCGCTCGAAGCGCGACTTGATCTCGATGCACAGCCCGACCCGGCCGTCGACCTGCTCGAGCAACTCGTCGAGAAGCCAGAGCTTGTCGTCGGTGCCGCGCATCATCGCCGTGCGGAGGTCTGCCGCCGTGCGGGCCTTGACCGGTCCGGTCTCGAAGGTCAGCCGATCCAGCGTGTCGTCGTGAAAGACGATGGCCTTGTCGTCGGCGCTTTGCTGCAGGTCGACCTCGATGGAGAATGACTTTTCCAGTGCGGCGGCAACGGCTGAGGGCGTGTTTTCGACGCAGCCGCGCGCCTTGTCGTGATAGCCGCGATGCGCGATCGGGCGCTCGGTCAGCCAGGAGAGATCGCGCATCTTTGCAAGTTTCCGCAAGAAGACAGGAGGTATTCGGGGTCAGGCGACTTCGAAGATCGCCTCGACCTCGACCGCAACCCCGAAGGGCAGGCCGGCAACCCCGACGGCGGAGCGCGCATGACGGCCCTTGTCGCCAAGTGCCTCGACCAGGAAGTCGGACGCGCCGTTCACGACCTTGGGCTGGTCGGTGAAATCGGGCGTGGAATTGACGAAGCCGACGATCTTGACCAGCCGCACGATGCGGTCGAGATCGCCGAGTGCGGCCTTGGCCTGGGCGAGCAGATTGATGGCGCAGAGCTTTGCCGCCGCCTGGCCGTTCTCGAGCGAATAGTCGTCGCCGAGCTTGCCCTGATGTTCGATGCCGTTCGGCCCCATCGGAATCTGGCCGGAGATGAACAGCTGATTGCCGGTCTGGACATAGGGAACATAGTTGGCGGCGGGCGCGGCCGCCTTGGGCAAGGTGATTCCCAGCGAGGAGATGTGGTTCTCAATTTCACCCGGCATTGGCAAATTCCTTCGGTCTGTCCGCGTCGCGCCGATTTTCGGCCGCCTGCAAAATTCGCCGGGAGAGTGACTGAATTTCCGAAGCGCTTCAAGCGTCGAACGGGCCTCCGCGCGACCTCGGGAACGGGAAAGGAAAATTCCCTTCACGGAAGGACTGGTCGGCGCCGCCCGGATGCGCGACATTGATGCGGGGTTCTGTCGAGGAGTAAACGATGAACATAACGCGTCTTGGCGTTGCCGCTGCCCGGACCGGCGCGACGGCGGTTGTCCTGGGAGCGGCGCTGTCCGGCGCTGCGCAGGCCGCGCCGACCGAGCTTCTCACGCATCGCGCTGTCTATGACCTGTCGCTGGCGGAAACCTCGCAGGCGGCCGGCATTTCCGGCGTCAGCGGGCGGATGGTCTATGAATTCACCGGCGGTCCCTGCGAGGGCTACAGCGTCGCGTTCCGCTTCGTCATCCAGGTGTCGGACGAACGCGGCCAGACGCGGGTGACCGACCTGCAGACGAGTTCCTTCGAGGACCCCGCCAGCAAGGCTTTTCAGTTCCTGTCGAAGACTTATGTGAACCGCAAGCTCAGCGAGGAAACCCGCGGGCGCGCGGAGCATGCCGACGATCACATTGCGCTCGACCTCAAGAAGCCGGACGAGCGCGAGGTGAGATTGTCGGGGACGGCATTGTTCCCCACCGAACACCTGCGGCGCCTGCTTGAAGCGGCGGACAAGGGGGAAACGATCCTCGTGGCGGACCTGTTCGACGGGTCGGAGACGGGTGACAAGGTCTATGAAACGACGTCGGTGATCGGCGCGCGGCGGGACGGGCCGGGCAGCCCCGGCGAGGAAGACGCCGGCGCGGTGGCCAAGATCGGCGATCATCCCCACTGGCCGGTCACGATCGCCTATTTCGACAGCGAGAGTGAGGACACGGGCGAGCGCATGCCGGCCTATCAGCTCGGGTTCCTGCTCTATGACAATGGCGTCAGCCGGCGGCTCAAGCTCGACTACGGCGACTTCGAGCTGCGCGGCAATCTGTCGGACCTGACGCTGATCGATCCGGTGACCTGCAAGCAATAGCAACCCGCAGCGATACGGCCGTCAGCGATCCCGCTGGCGGCGGATGTCGCCTGACCGGGTGAGACCGAGTTCGACGGCGCTCTTGCCGAATTTAGAGCGCAGGGCATCGACCGCGCGCTCCGCGCGTGCACGGCGTCCGGCGCCGTCGTCGACGAGATCGTCCGGGTCGGCATGGACGGGATCGGCGAACTCGCTGACGCCGATGCCGATCAGGCGGAACCGGCGTCCGTTCGTCTCGCCGCGCAGAAGGTCGTCACCGGCGCGAAAGATCCGGTCGGCAAGCTGGGTCGGCGCCGGCAGGCTGCGGGCCCGGGTCAGCGTCTTGAACTCGGCGGTCTTGAGTTTCAGCGTTACGGTGCGCCCGGCCATGTCGGCGGCTTTCAACCGCTCGGAGACCTGCTCTGAGAGCCGGCGCAGGATGGCGCGCAACTGGCCGTGATCGCCGATATCGGTGTTGAAGGTCGTCTCGTTGGAAATGCTCTTGGTGTCGCGCTCCGGCGACACCCGGCGTTCGTCGCGCCCATGGGCGAGGCTTGCAAGTCTCAGCCCCATCGCGCCGTATCGTCGGGCCAGATCCGTTGCCTCCATTGCCTGAAGTTGTCCGATGGTCTTCAGGCCGTCGCGGCCGAGCTTGTCCTGAAACACCTTGCCGACACCCCAGATAAGCCCCACCGGCTTGTCGGCGAGGAAGGCCCTGGCTTCCGCCGCGCCGATCACGGAAAAGCCGCGCGGCTTGTCGAGATCGGAGGCGATCTTGGCGAGAAACTTGTTGGAGGCGAGGCCGACGGACACGGTGATGCCGATGTCGCGCTCCACCTCGCGGGCGAAGCGCACCAGCGTTTCGGCAGGCGTTGCATGGTGAAGGCGCTCGGTGCCGGTAAGATCGAGGAAGGCCTCGTCGATGGACAGCGGCTCGACCAGCGGCGTGAGCGCGAGCATGCGCGCGCGGATCTCGCGCCCGACGCTTGCGTATTTCTCCATGTCCGGGCGCACGACCACCGCGTCGGGACAGGCCTCCAGCGCCTTGAACATCGGCATGGCCGACCGCACGCCGCGGATGCGCGCGATATAGCAGCAGGTCGAGACGACACCGCGCCGCCCGCCGCCAACGATCACCGGCTTGTCGAGAAGATCGGGATTGTCGCGCTTTTCCACCGAGGCATAGAAGGCGTCGCAATCGACATGGGCGATGGAAAGCGTGTCGAGTTCGTCATGGGCGAGGAGGCGCGGACTGCCGCAGGCGCTACAGCGGCGCGCGGCCGGCCTCTGGCGCGTGCCGCAATCGCGGCAGATCGCTCCGCCTTGCGCGGGCGTCCGGCCCGCCGGGGATCCGTCCTTGTCTGTGGGAGAGGGCGACATTCCAGGAGCTCCGACGCGCGGCGCGAGGGCGTTTCCGGACCTAGTCGGAAAGGCACCTCGAAATATAGGCCTCGACGGCGCTCCAGTCATCGGTTTTCAGATGCACGCCGGTGATTGTGTCGGAGGTTGCGAAGAATCGCTTGTCGGCGACGAAATGGATCAGGATGCAATCGGCCAGAGTTGTCTGAACGGAGCGGATGTTCTGGGGGCTGTCGTCGATGAACACGACCGGTCCCGGGCGCCCGGCCGCCAGGGCTGCGACCGCGCCGCCCTTCGGCCCGGTGTTTGTGATCACCGGATACTGCATGCCGTGCTGCGAGAGGGTCCTGGCCCGCGTGTCCCGGTTCCAGGCCCCCGGCAGATTGGTCAGGAACACAATGTCGGCGTCCTGCGACAAGCGGCGCAGCGCCTGCGGCGCGCCTTCCACAGGCTGCTGCCTGTGCGTCCAGGTGTCGAAGAAGGTTTGTAGCAGACCCTTGATCTCGTCGGAGGGCAATGGCGCGCCATTGCGGTCTGCGATGTTGCCTGTCAGCTTGTAATCGTGGCTGAGGAAGGCGAGGCCAAGGCTCTCCAGATGTTCTTCCAGATGCGCGATGAAATGCAGCGCCACCTCGTCGACGTCGCAGACCACCAGCGGACGCGCGCTGGTGTCGAGGGTCTCGATCTGGCGCAGCGTCTCGGCAAGCGCAGGCGTTGGTTCAGCCATCGGACAGGGCGGATCCGTCAAGCGCGTGGCGCGCGATGGCGATGCTGGTCGGCCGGTGGCCGCGGGCCTCGCAGAACGCCAGCAGCAGCGCCTCATGCGCCATGTAGAATTCCAGCACGCCGATCAGGAAGCCGTCTTCCTGGGCGGCGTCCCGGAGATCGGCCGGACCGATGCCGGCAAGGGCGAGGAAGCGGCCAAGATGCTCCATGTCGCCCGCCAGATATGCCAATGCGTCGGCCGCGAGCGTTTCGGCTTCCTCGGCGCTGAGGCGGGATCGCTGTCCCAGGTTCATTTGCGTTTGCCTTTCCGAAACGAATTCCCTCTACGATATATGGTACCTATCGTGGGAAAGGGGCCAACGCCAGTCACGCTTGTGCGCGGGACGTTCGCAAGGACGGATCCGGTTGGGACAAGGTGGGCACGGCACGGGGACGAAGGCGATTGATATGGCAAAGACCGTGCTGATTGTTGAGGACAATGAACTCAACATGAAGCTGTTTCATGATTTGTTGGAAGCTCATGGCTATGAGACCCTCCAGACCCGCACGGGCATGGAGGCGCTTGAGCTTGCGCGCGCGCATCGTCCCGATCTGATTCTGATGGATATCCAGCTGCCGGAGGTCTCCGGTCTGGAAGTCACGAAGTGGATCAAGGAAGACGACGATCTGAAGACGATTCCCGTCATTGCGGTCACGGCGTTTGCAATGAAGGGCGATGAGGAGCGCATTCGCCAGGGCGGATGCGAGGCCTATATTTCCAAGCCGATTTCCGTGGCGAAATTCCTGGAAACCGTTCGCTCCTATCTGGGCGATTGACGCCACGCGAGGGGGCATGACAGGGCGCATTCTGGTCGTCGACGACGTTAAGGCCAATGTCCGGCTGCTCGAAGCCCGGCTCGGCGCCGAATATTTCGACGTTCGGACGGCTTCGAGCGGTGCGGAAGCGCTGTCGATTGTCGCGACCTGGCCGTGCGACATCATCCTGCTCGACGTGATGATGCCCGGAATGGACGGCTTCGAGGTGTGCCGGCGGCTCAAGGCCGACCCGAGAACCGCCCATATTCCGGTGGTGATGATCACGGCACTCGACCGTGCCGACGACCGCATCAAGGGATTGCGCGTCGGCGCCGACGAGTTCCTGACCAAGCCGGTCAACGACATCGCGCTGGTTGCCCGGGTGAAGAACCTCGTGTCGCTCAAGCGGGCGAGCGACGAATTGCGGCTGCGCGCGCAGACCGGCTCGCAATTCGGTCTGGTTCAGGAGATCGAACCGTCGATGGAGGCGGAAGGCCGGGTGCTCCTTGTCGACGACTGTGCCTCGTCGGCACGGCACCTCACCGCGATTCTGCGGCAAAACTGCCGGGTGGAACTGGAGCGCGACGGCGCGCAGGCCCTGATCACGGCGGCGGAACGCGGCTATGAGACCATCGTGATCAATCTCGGGCTTGCGAAATCGGATGCCCTGCGGCTGGTCTCGCAGCTCCGCGCGCTGGAGCGGACCCGGCTCGTCCCGATCATCCTGATCGCCGACCCAGAGCAGTCCACGCGGATGCTGCGGGCACTGGAACTGGGCGTGAACGACTGCATCCTCCGTCCCGTCGAGCGCACGGAACTGGTGTTGCGTCTGCGCACCCAGATCGCGCGCAAACGCGCCAACGACCGGCTCGCCAGCGATGTTGAGCAGACCATCGCCATGGCGATCACGGATCCGGTGACGGGCTTGCGCAACCGCCATTACCTGACGTCGCATCTGGCCCGGCTCGTGCGTCAGGCCGGCGAGACCGAGCTGCCTCTTTCGGTGGTGATGATCGACATCGATCGCTTCAAGTCGATCAACGACACCCATGGCCACGATGCGGGGGACGCGGTGCTCAGGGAACTCGCCGGGCGGCTGCGCAGTCATGTACGCGGGCTCGACATGGTGTGCCGTCTGGGCGGCGAGGAATTTCTCATCCTGATGCCGGAGACCCCCGTCTCCGCGGCCGGGAAGGTCGCGGAGCGCCTGCGCGTGCTGGTCGAGCGCAAGCCGTTCACCGTGCCCGGGGCGACGGGCGAGGGGCTTTCGGTGACCGTAAGCCTCGGCGTCGCGGCGCATGAAGGCGCCGGAGACAGTGGCGACGCCTTGATCAAGCGGGCCGACCAGGCGCTGTATCGCGCCAAGGGGGCCGGACGCAACCGCGTCGTCTGTTTCCCGGACGGCTCCGATGCGCTTGAGACCGCGCAGGGCGCGCCGGGCGTGCCCCGGCGACCGGGCACGCGCACCGGGACGGGCTGACGCGGCGCTGACCGACCCTGTCTGCGTGGTTGCTACGGTTGCTGGGAAAAGCGGCGGGCATAGGCCGCCATCACATCCTCAAACACCGCATCGCGTTCGCGCTGGGCCTGTCGCAGGTCCCGCCGGCTTGACTCAAGCAAATAGCGCGCACTGGAACGGCGATCGCGGAGGCTTTCGCGCTCCAGTCGGCAGGCACGCCGCGCCGTGCGATCTTCCTGCATGCAGTCGAGAGCGGCAATGCGCTCTCCAAGATCGTCGACTTCGCGCTGGGAGCGTTCGAGGCTGCTTTCGCTCAGGCTGACATCCGCCTCGGCTTCTTTCAGCCGGCCGCCGAGCCGGCGGGCATCGTCGTAATCGACCGCGAGATCCGCCGGGCAGGAAAACGACGGCCGTTTGCCGTTGCGCCCGTCCTCGAACCCGCGCCGCGGCGTGCAATAGGCGCGCACACCCATGCGCCAGCCCTGCATGTAGGCATCCGTGTCAACGGCAATCGAGTGGCGGCCGCAGTCCTCGACAACGTTGTCCAGGCGCGATGCAGGAAATCCCTGCAGTGCATGGGCCTTGCCGATGGCCGGCCAGTCGCCGGCCTCGCATTGTTCGCGCGAAACGGTCGCGCAACTCGCAAGGAAAAGGGCGGCACCGGCCACCGCGACAAAGCCCCAGATCTTCATGATGCAAATCCGCTTGTTTCAAATGGGTTTTTCGAAAGAATGACCAGAATTCCACGCATGCGTGTGACTGGTTGAAATAAACCGTTTGGTTCCCCGGGCGCAAGAGCTGAAGGCGAGACGCTGAAACCGCCGGTGCCGGCTAGCGCTTTCGGGACCGTCCCGGTGCCGTTTCGGCGAGCCATGCCGGCGTTTACCGCGTTCGTTTACATAAATTGTAAATAAAATGCTAACGGCACCGGGTTTGTATTGATTCGCAACGGGGTTTGGATAGGCTGCCGGTGGTGATCGGATGCGTTTGTCAACTCGCATCATTTCATGATCGTCCCGATGCAGTCGCTGCAACGGGTCGACAGAAGCGTCCCACGGAAGGTTCAGGTCCGCCGCATCTCCTGACACCGTGGGGTTGACCGGTGCCCCGGCAGGCAGGAGTGGCCTCCTTGAATTGCCTGCGGGAGCACCGGTCGCCTTCTTTCGCGGCCGCCCTGCACACCCCCGACACACCTTGGCAAACCATTCTGCGCCGACAGGCGTTCTGTCGGCGCTTTCGCGCGCTTGCGTCGTGGCGCGCGTTTCCGACACACGAAAAAAGGCCCCGTGAGGGACCTTTTTGCGTGTCGTTCCAGACGGTTCGCAGCGGCGGCGGTTGGCCTGCCGGGCGCGCCGGATCGTTACTTGATCTTGGTTTCGCGGAACTCGACGTGCTTCTTCGCGACCGGATCATACTTCCGCTTGACCATCTTGTCGGTCATGGTGCGGGAGTTCTTCTTGGTCACGTAGAAAAAGCCGGTGTCGGCCGTCGACAGCAACTTGATCTTGATGGTGTTCGCCTTGGCCATCGTTCTTGTCCTTGCACTGGTGTCCGGCACCGCGTTGCGAACCCCGAGACATCGAAGATCACGTTCCGCCGGAAAATCTTGGGAAACTTTGCGCGCACCATACGTTTCGCGCGGCATAAGTCAAGCGGGATCGCGGACGGCTTGAAAGCCGTCAGACTTCCTCCCGGGTGAAGCCGTTGCCACGCCAATAATAAAATGGCACCGGGGTTCCCGGATCCAGATCCGGGTCGTGGCGAAGCCGGTTTTCAAGCTCTTCAATGATGGTCAGCGTGATCGTCGGCAGTTCCAGATCCTTGGCCTGGGTCAGCGTCAGCCAGTGCACATCCTCAAGCTCGCCGGACGGGCCGGTGCCCTCGGGCAGCCGGTCGGCGATCGCATCGGCGAAGACGGCGAGGAAGCGCGTGTCGAATCGCCTCGGACGGCGCGGCGGGGTGATCGCGCGGGCGATCAGTCGCACAGGCGTGAGATCCGGAAGCAGGCTGCGGTCCGAAAAGGCGGCCATGTCGCCGGTCCCGGTCCAGGGCGTGTCGCTCGGGGCGCCGACGAGAACGCCGGCCTCCTCATAGGTCTCCCGCGCCGCAGCTACGGTAAAGGCGCGCGCGCGGGCTTCCGTCTTCGGGCCCTTCATCGCGTGCATCAGCTTGTGGGCGACTTGCGGGTGATAGGCGCCCGTCACCGGGATGCGGCTGTCCTGCGGATCGACCCGCCCGCCTGGAAAGACGAACATGCCCGGCATGAAGCGGTGGCGCTGATGGCGCCGCCCCATGAGCACGCGCGGGCTGCCGCCCTGGCTGGGGTCGAGCACCAGAAGCGTCGCCGCATCCTTCGGGCGAAGATTGGGATTGTTGGTGTGGCGTTCCGCCGCCGACAGGCGCCGGACGAGGTCCTCGCTCATCGTCCCTCGTTTCCGCCGCCAAAATCATACATCGGCTGGTCGTCGCCGATCGCGTTCGGGTCGAAGCCGTGCATGTAGTTGGCCCATTGCAGGCCGATGAGCGCGCCCTTGATCGGCGGCAGCGCCAGCAGCGAGGAAATCACGATCAGCGGCAGCCAGAGCACGAAATGCACCCACATGTCCGGCACGAAGGCGACCTCGACGGCAAGGGCGATCGGCAGGATGATATGGCCGACGATGAAGATCGTGAAATAGGGGGGCGCATCGTCCGCGCGGTGGTGGTGCAGTTCCTCGCCGCAGGCTTTGCACGTGGGCTCGACCTTCAGGTACTTGCCGAAGAGGCGTCCCTCGCCGCAGTTCGGGCACAGACCCTTGGCGCCGAGCAGCATCGCCCGAGCCACGTCGCGCTTCGGCTTCGATGCGGGAACGGGCGTAAGATCGGTCAGGCCTGCATAGGTGACTGTCATGTCCGTGGACCTTTCGACTTTCGGCTGCGGCCGGGCGCGCTCTTTCCGCTGCGGGGCCGGCCCTTGTGCTGTCGCTCGCCTTTGCTTTGCCGTGCAAAGCTGCGTTCGCGGGAACTCTTTCGCTTGTGATAGTGACCTTCGCTCAAAAGTTCAAACTGCAGCGAGCCGGCATAGGGGGCCGCTTCCACCAGTCGCACCTCGACGCGATCACCCAAAGAGAAGGTTTCTCCTGTGGTTCGCCCCGACATGGAATGCGACGATTCGTCATAGTGGTAGTAGTCGTCGCCGATCGTTGAGGCCGGCACGAAACCATCCGCGCCGGTATCGTTGAGACGCACGAACAGGCCGGACTTCACCACGCCGGAGATCCGGCCCGTGAACCGGGCGCCGACCTGGTCCGACAGCCACAGGGCGATCAGACGGTCGACCGTGTCGCGCTCCGCCAGCATTGCCCGGCGCTCGGCAGCCGACACATCCGCGCCAATCGCTTCCAGCCTTGTCTCCATGCCATCGGGCAGACCGTCGTCGCCGAGCTTCAGCGCCCGGATCAGGCCCCGGTGCACGATTAGGTCGGCATAGCGGCGGATGGGCGAGGTGAAATGGGCGTAGCGTTTCAGGTTCAGCCCGAAATGGCCGATGTTGTCGGGCGAATATTCCGCCTGAGCCTGGCTGCGCAGGATCACCTGGTTGACGAGCTCTGCATCCGGCTGGCCCTTCACCTTACGCAAGATGCCGTTGAAGGTGGCCGGGCGCAGGCCGCCCGAAGGCGCAAGCCGGATGTCCAGGGTCGACAGGAACTCCTTCAGCGCCTCCAGCTTTTCCGGGCTCGAGGCGTCGTGGATCCGGTAGAGCAGGGGAACGCCGGCCCGCTCCAGCGTTTCGGCCGCGGCGACATTGGCCTGGATCATGAACTCCTCGATCAGCTTGTGCGCCTCGAGGCGTTCGGGAACGAAGACATCCTTGACGGTGCCGTCCTCCTTCAGCCGGATCTTGCGTTCCGGCAGGTCGAGGTCGAGCGGTTCGCGGTCGCGCCGGGCGATCTTCAGGCTCTCGTAGGCGGCCCAGAGCGGCTTGAGGATGTCATTCAGCACGGCCTCGCTGGTGTGATCCGGCTCGCCGTCGATGGCGCCTTGCGCCTGCTGGTAGGAGAGCTTCACGGCCGAGCGCATCATCACCCGGTGAAAGCTGTGGCTCTTCTTCTGGCCCTTGGCATCAAGGACCATGCGCACGGCCATCGCGGCGCGGTCTTCACCTTCCTTCAGCGAACACAGGCCGTTGGAGAGTTTCTCCGGCAGCATCGGAATGACGCGGTCGGGGAAATAGACCGAATTGCCGCGCAGATGCGCTTCGCGGTCGAGCGGTTCGCCGGGGCGGACATAGAAGGCCACATCGGCAATCGCGACCGTGACGATGTGACCGCCGGGATTATCCGGGTCGGGATCCGGCTCGGCATGGACCGCGTCGTCGTGATCCTTGGCGTCGGCCGGATCGATGGTAATCAGCGGGAGCTTGCGCCAGTCCTCGCGGCCCTTGAGCGTTGCCGGCACGGCCTGTTCGGCCGCCTCGATCACCCGGTCGGGAAAGCGGTGCGGGATGCCATGGGTGTGCAGGGCGATCTCGGAAACGGCCATCTCCGAATGCATCGCGCCGATGCGCTTGAGCACCTTGGCGCGTGTGTCGCCATAGCGGCCCGGCCCCTTGATGGTGGTGACGGAGATGAGATCGCCGTCCTCCGCGCCCTTGAGATCGCTGGTGTCGATGTCGAGTTCGCGCTGCTTGCGGTCAATCGGCTCCAGGAAGGTGCGCCCGCGCGCCATGCGCAGGATGCCGAGAATGGAGGCGGCCTGGCGTTCCAGCAGCTTGATGATCCGTCCGGCCCGGGTCGCTTCCGGTCCGGTTTCGTCGCCGCTGATGCGCACCAGCAGGCGGTCGCCCAGACCGGCCGTGCGCGGCTGGCTTTGCCGGCGCTCCGGGACGACGAGGATCTTCGGCGGTGCGCCCTGTTCCTCCACGTCCCAACTCGCCGGCTCGGCGATCAATTCGCCGTCCGCGTCGCGCGCGACCACGGTGACCACCAGCACCGCGGGGAGGTCGCCGGGCTTGATCAGTTTCTTCTGGCGTTTCTCAAGCAGGCCGTCGTCGGCCATGTCGCGCAGCAGACGCTTGAGGTAGATCCGCGCCCCGCCTGTGATCCCGAAATGCCGCGCGATCTCGCGCTTGCCGGCCTTGCCGGGATTGTCGGCGACGAAGGCCATGATCTCGTCGCGTCCGGGCATCTGCGACGTGCCGGCCGATTTTGTCGCCGTCTTCTTAGGTTTCGTCTTCTTCGGGCGGTTGGCGGTCAAGCGTCATCCTCTGCCACGGCCGTCTTGGCGGTAGCGGTCTTCTTTGCGGTTGTCTTCTTCGCAGCCGGTTTCTTGGTCGCAGCCGCCTTGGCGGTGGTCTTCTTCGCGGCGGGCTTTTTCGCTGCCGGTTTCTTGGCGGTTGCCTTCTTGGCCGCCGGCTTGCCCTTGCCGGTCTTTTCGACCTTGGCGGCGATCAGCGCCAGCGCCTCGTCGAGGGTCACGGCCTGCGGATCGCTGCCCTTGGGAAGCGTCGCATTGACCTTGGCCCATTTCACGTAAGGCCCGTAGCGCCCGTCCTGGACGGTGATCGGACCGCCATCTGGATGATCGCCCAGTTCCTTCAGCGGCGGCGTGTTGCCCCGGCCGCGTCCCGCCTTGGCGCGTTTCTGCGCCAGGGCATCGACGGCGCGGTTGATGCCGACGGTGAACACCTCTTCCGCGCTTTCCAGATTGGCATAGGTGCCGTCGTGGAGCACGAAGGGACCGTAGCGGCCGATGCCGGCGAGGATCTCCTTGCCATCTTCCGGGTGCGGTCCGACCTCGCGCGGCAACGACAAGAGCTGAAGCGCCTTGTCGAGGTCCATCTCCGACACCTGCCAGCCGCGCGGCAGCGACGCGCGCTTGGGCTTGGCTTCCTCGCCGAGCTGGACATAGGGGCCGAAGCGGCCGGTGCGCAGGCTCACGTCCAGACCCGTTTCGGGATCCTGGCCGAGCATCTTGGGTCCGTCGGCGACTTCGGCATCGCCATCCTTGCCGGAAGCGGACAGCTGGCGCGTGTAGCCGCAATGCGGCGGGTTCTCGTTGGGCGCCTTGCCCTCGAGCTTTTCCTTGTCGTAGTTGGAGCAGCCGACGAAGGCGCCGAACCGGCTGACCTTGAGCGACAGGCGGCCCTCGCCGCAGGCCGGGCACTTGCGCGGATCCTCGCCGTTGCCCTGGTCCGGGAACACATGGGCCGCGAGCATTTCGTTCAGGGCCTCAAGCACCTCGGAAACCCTGAGGTCCTTGATGTCGTGGACCGAGGCGGAGAATTCTCGCCAGAAATCGCGCAAGACGTCCTTCCAGGACAATTCGCCGGCGGAGATGCGGTCGAGCTTCTCTTCCAACGCGGCGGTGAAGTCGTATTCGACGTAGCGGTTGAAGAAGCTCTCGAGGAAGGCAATGACAAGCCGGCCCTTGTCCTGCGGGATCAGCCGCTTGCCGTCGATCTCCACATAGTCGCGGTCGCGCAGCGTCTGCAGCGTGGAGGCATAGGTGGAGGGACGGCCGATGCCGAGCTCTTCCATCTTCTTCACCAGCGTTGCCTCGGTGAAGCGCGCCGGCGGCTCGGTGAAATGCTGGGCGGTTTCGATCGAGGTGCGGCTGACGGCTTCGCCCTGCGACATCGCGGGCAGGCGGCGGCTTTCCTCGTCTTCCTCGTCGTCCTTGCCTTCCTGATACAGCGCGAAGAAGCCGTCGAAGCGCACGACGGAGCCGGTGGCGCGCAGGGTGGCGCTCTTGCCGCCGGCCTTGGCGTCGATATCGACGGTGGTGCGCTCCAGAACGGCCGATCCCATCTGCGACGCGATGGTGCGCTTCCAGATCAGCTCATAAAGACGCGCCGCATCCGGGTCCAGGTAGCGGGCGACATCGCGCGGGCGGCGTGTCAGGTCGGTCGGCCGGATCGCTTCGTGGGCCTCCTGGGCGTTCTTCGCCTTGGAGGAATAGTGACGCGGCTTTTCCGGAACGTAGTCCTTGCCGTAATCTGCGCCGATCACCTCGCGGGCCGAGGCGATCGCCTCGCCGGCGATCTGGACGCCGTCGGTCCGCATATAGGTAATGAGGCCGACGGTTTCGCCGCCGATGTCGGCACCCTCATAGAGTTTCTGGGCGACCTGCATGGTCCGCGCCGCCGCGAAGCCGTGCTTGCGCGAGGCCTCCTGCTGCAGCGTGGAGGTGGTGAAGGGAGCCGCCGGATGACGGCGCTGGGGCTTTGAATCGACGCTTGCGACCGTGAGCGCCGCGGCGTTCAGATGCGCGGCGATCTCGTCGGCTTCGGCCTTGGAGTGAATGTCGAGGCGGGCGAGCTTCTTGCCGTCGAAGGCGGCGATGCGGGCCTGGAACGCGGAACCGTCCGCCGTCTTCAGGTTGGCGAGAACCGACCAGTATTCCTGGCTGACGAAACGCTCGATCTCGCTTTCGCGGTCGCAGACGAGACGCAGCGCCACGGACTGAACGCGACCGGCCGAGCGCGCGCCCGGAAGCTTGCGCCACAACACCGGGGACAGGGTAAAGCCGACCAGATAGTCGAGTGCTCGGCGCGCGAGATAGGCGTCGACGAGCGGCTCGTCGATGTCGCGCGGGTTCTCCATCGCCTCGAGAATGGACTTCTTGGTAATGGCGTTGAAGACGACGCGCTGGACAGGCATGTCCTTGAGCAGGCGCTTCTTGCGTAAAACCTCGAGCACATGCCACGAAATCGCTTCCCCCTCGCGGTCGGGGTCAGTGGCGAGGATCAGCCGGTCGGCGCCCTTGACGGCCTTCGCGATGTCGTTGAGGCGCTTCTGCGACTTGGCGTCGACATCCCAGCTCATCTCGAAATCTTCGTCGGGGCGGACCGATCCGTCCTTCGCCGGAAGATCGCGCACGTGTCCGTAGGAGGCGAGGACATGATAGTCCGACCCCAGGTACTTGTTGATGGTCTTGGCCTTGGCCGGCGATTCAACAATGACGATATTCATGAGACCCCAAGCAGGAAAAGAAGCGCCTTGCGGCATGGGCGGCGCGAAGACGCGCGGCTCCGACGCGCACGAACGGCGCCGGACGATCCCCCAATTAGATAGCAACTGTCAAATGACCATTCGTGTCGCCCGGGTCAAGTGATGGATTCCCGGCGCGGGAAAAAGGCGCCATGGCCGGCTGCCCGCCACCAGAACCTTGCGCCGGGTTGCATATGACGTGTAGTATGTAATTAGAAAACCACTGGTTGTATAACCATTGATCGCCGCATTTCGCGGCCAATTGCCGGGTCATGCAATGCCGACAGACTCCCTTTCAGACCGAGCCGAAGCCGCCCGATACTCGGCCCAGATTTGCCGCGAGTTGCGGGATTTGGCAGCGAATAACGACCTGACATTTCTAGCTTATTTGCTCGAAATGGCTCGAGTGGAAGCATATGACAAACACGTCGAGTTTCAGAAAGACGAAGATAGCTGATCCACGCTTTTCTGATTGCTCTCTTTGGTTGTATTTTCATAATATCTAAATTTGAGCTGTCTTTACCGCTTCGGTTCCGTCGTGAAAGTGTGTCTTCAATAGATGCAACCTTGGCATGTAAGCGGGTCGGCCTGACCAGTTGTGCGGCGATGTTTGCCGGGAGCTGGATCTGTTGTGAGGCGTTGCAGCCAAAGGGCGACCGGTCCGCATTTGGGCCGGGCAGACGCGGTGCTGCCGATGCCGGGGACGAGATGGCCGGCGGGCTCGGGTCGCGCCAGGCCGCGATGCGGCGGGTGCTGGCTGTGAGCCCTGCAGTGAGCGAAGCGGCGCCTGGCGCCCGCCGGGCTATCTGCCGTCGATCAGGCTCACCTTCTGGCCGGGATGCCTGTCCAGCCGTCCGGCGAGTTCCAGCTCCAGCAGGATCACGTGAATGATACGGGCTTCAAGCTGCGTGTGGCGGATCAGTTCGTCGATTTCCACCGGAGCGCCGCCGAGTGCGGAGAGCACCCGTCCCCGGTCGCTGTCGGCGACCTGCACTCTTAGCGGATCAGTATCCTGTCCGGGCTCCTCGATCTCGATCGGCGGAAGATCGGGGAAGGGGCGCCGGGGTCCCAGGCTCTCCAGGATGTCGCGGGCGCTGGTCACCAGCGTCGCCCCGTCGCGGATCAGGCGGTTGCCGCCTTCCGAGCGCGGATCAAGGGGAGAGCCGGGAACGGCAAGCACGTCGCGGTTCTGGTCAGCGGCGAAGCGGGCGGTGTGCAACGACCCGGAGCCACGGGCGGCCTCGATGAGCACGGTTGCGAGCGACACCCCTGAGATCAGCCGGTTGCGGCGCGGAAAGTCGCGGCTACGCGGCTTCCATCCGAGCGGCATTTCGCTGATGACGGCGCCGTTGCTTTCCAGGATGGACCAATGCAGGTCGCGGTTCTCGCTTGGATAGATCACGTCGATCCCGCCGGCCATGACGGCAATCGTTCCGCTGGCAAGTGCTGCGCGATGCGCGGCGGCGTCGATCCCGCGCGCCAGACCGGACACCACGGTATAGCCGGCCGCCCCGAGGTCCGCGGCGATCTCGCCAGCGATCTTCAGGCCTGCCAGAGAGGCGTTTCTGGCCCCGACCATGGCGATGGTTGCCTCTTCGGCGAGACAATCGTCGCTACCGCGCACGCTGATCAGCGGCGGTGCGCCGTCGACATATCGCAGAAGCGGGGGATAGCCGTATTCGCCGAGGGCGCGCAGCCGCCCGCCCAGCCGGTCGAGCGCCTCGATCTCGTCTTCGGCATCGGCCTGCGAGGCGACGCGGATGGTCCGCTTGCCGCCGCGACGTGACAGGTCGGGCAACGCCTCGAGCGCGGCCTCGGCGGATCCAGCATGATTGATCAGGGCGCGAAAGGTGACCGGGCCGACGTTTTCGGAGCGGATCAGGCGCAGCCAGGCGAGCCGTTGCCGATCCGTGAGCACGCGGGTGCGCGCCGGTTCGGACCGGCCGCCGCTCATCCCTTCTGTCCGATCCGGCCTTCCGTTCCCTTGAGGAGGCGGGCGATGTTCTCGTGGTGTTTTGCCCAGAGAATGACGGTCAGCACGCCCATCAGCTCTGCGAATTGCACGCGGTCGAACGCCACATAGAGCAGCAGCGGTGTGATGAGGCTTGCAACCAGCGCGGAGAGCGAGGAGTAGCGGAAGAGCAGCGCCATGGAGACCCAGATCGCCGCGAAGGCGAGGGCTGCCGGCCAGAACAGTCCGAGCAGGATGCCAAGGTAGGTCGCGACCCCCTTGCCGCCGCGAAACCCGAGCCAGACCGGAAAGATGTGGCCGATGAAGGCGCCGAAGCCGGCGATCACCGCCGCATCCGGGCCGCCGTATCGGAAGGCGACCAAGACGGCGAACGTTCCCTTGAGCGCATCGCCCAGCAGGGTGAGGGCGGCGAGGTGCTTCTTGCCGGTGCGCAGGACGTTGGTGGTGCCGATATTGCCGGAGCCGATGGTGCGGATATCGCCTTCGCCCGCGAGCCGGGTGATGACGAGGCCGAAGGGGATCGAGCCCAGCAGATAGCCGAAAACAAGGGCGGCCAGAAAATAGGGCCAGGCGTGGGCCCAGCTGATCGGATCGGGCACGTGCAGCCTCCGGTTGCGCAATCGTTGCAAAGACTAGGACGGGAGCAGGCGTCCCGCAACCATCGTCTGGAGCACCTTGCCGGTGAAACGGGCGTCCTCGAAAGGGGTATTCTTCGACCTTGAGCGGATCTTTGTCTTGTCGAGGACCCAGGGGCGGTCCGGATCGAACACCACGATGTCCGCCGGAGCGCCGGCCGACAGCCGGCCGACCGGCAGGCCGAGCCGGTTCGCCGGATTGCAGGTCATCGCTGCCAGAAGCGTCATCAGGTCGACATCGCCCGAATGCACCAGGCGAAGTCCGGCCGAAAGCAGGGTTTCCAGACCGATGGCGCCGTCGGCGGCTTCCGCAAAGGGATGGCGTTTGGTCTCCACATCCTGCGGATCATGGGCGGAGACAATGACATCGATTGTGCCGTCGGCGAGTGCCGCCACCATGGCACGGCGTTCGTCCTCGCTGCGCAAGGGGGGCGCCATCTTGAAGAAGGTCCGATAGGGGCCGATGTCGTTCTCGTTCAGCGTCAGATGGTTGATCGAGATGCCGGCCGTCACGTCGAGGCCGGCGGCCTTGGCCCGCGCCAGCGCCTCGACGCTGTCGGTGCAGGAGAGGGAGCGGGCGTGATAGCGGCCACCCGTCAGCTTGGCGAGCCGCAGGTCGCGCTCCAGCATGATGATCTCCGCCTCGCGAGGGGTGGAGGGCAGGCCCTTCCAGCTGGCGTTCAGGCCCTCGTTCATCACGCCGGTGCCGGACAGGTCCGGATCTTCGGTGTGATGCACGACGAGGGCGTCGAAGTCGCGCGCATAGGTCATCAGCCGGCGCATCACGCCGGAATGGGTGATCGAGTGGTTGCCGTTGGAAAAGGCGACGGCACCGGCCTCGCGCAGCAGGCCGATCTCGCTCATCTCCTCGCCGGCCAGCCGTTTGGTCAGGGCCGCCATCGGGTGCACCCGCACGCAGGCCGTGTCGCGGGCGCGGCGCAGGACGAAATCCACAAGCGCTGGATCGTCGATGATCGGGTCCGTATCGGGCGAGGTCACGATTGTGGTGATGCCGCCTGCGGCGGCCGCCAGACTGGCGCTTGCCAGCGTCTCGCGGTGCTCAGCGCCCGGTTCGCCGACCGTGACATCCATGTCCACGAGCCCCGGGGCCGCGATGGCGCCGTCGAGGTCGATGACCGTGGCGCCTTCGGGCGCGCCCTGGTTGAGCGCTTCGGGCCCGGCGGCGACGATGACGCCGTCCGCCACCAGCACGGCGCCGGCCGCATCGAGCCGGCGCGCGGGATCGATCACGCGCGCGTTAGTCAAAAGAATCGGGGGCTGTGCCGTCTCGCGGGCCATGTGGTTCGTCCTCACCGGTTCGGCAAATGGGCTGAGAGGGCCTCGAGCACGGCCATGCGCACCGCGACGCCCATCTCGACCTGCTCGCGGATCAGGCTTTGCGGGCCGTCGGCGATCTCCGGATCGATCTCCACCCCCCGGTTCATCGGGCCGGGATGCATGACGAGCGCGTCGGGCTTGGCGGCGGAGAGCTTTTCCGCGTCCAGCCCGTAGTAGCGGAAATACTCGCGCACGGAGGGGATGAAGGCTCCGGCCATGCGTTCGCGCTGAAGGCGGAGCATCATCACGATATCCGCGTCGGCCAGACCCTCGCGCATCTTCGCGCAGACCTCGACGCCCATCTGCCGGATGCCGTTCGGCAGAAGGGTGGAGGGCGCGACGACCTTCACCCGTGCGCCCAGCGCGTTGAGCAGGATGATGTTCGAGCGCGCCACCCGCGAATGCAGGATATCGCCGCAGATCGCGACCGTCAGGCGGGCGATCTTGCCCTTGTGGCGGCGGATCGTGAGCGCGTCGAGCAGGGCTTGCGTGGGGTGCTCATGCGCGCCGTCGCCGGCGTTGATCACGGAGCATCCGACCTTCTGGGCGAGCAGATGCACCGCGCCGGCCGCATGGTGGCGCACCACGATGATGTCGGGGTGCATGGCGTTCAGCGTCGCGGCCGTATCGATCAGCGTCTCGCCCTTCTTCACCGAGGAGGAGGAGACCGACATGTTCATCACGTCGGCGCCGAGCCGTTTGCCGGCGATCTCGAAGGAGGATTGCGTGCGCGTTGAGGCTTCGAAGAAAAGGTTGATCTGGGTCCGTCCCCGCAGGACGGCCTTCTTCTTTTCCACCTGCCGGCTGATCTCCACTGCCGCTTCCGCGCGGTCGAGCAGGGCAAGGATTTCGTGCGGCTGGAGACCTTCGATCCCGAGCAGGTGACGGTGCGGATAGGCATCCGCGAGGGGGGAGGTTTGTGCGCTCATTAAAGGCTACCCTATAGGCGCAAGCGCGCGCGGGCTCAAGCGTGGCTTGGCGTCTGTGCAAGCTTTTTGCGGGGCGGGGATCTGCCGCGCGGGCGCTCACACGGCGACGAGCAGCGCGATCGGCATGGTCACGGCGGCGGCAAGCGTCTGCAGCGTGAGGATTTCCGCCATCAGCTTGGCGTCGCCGCCCATCTGCCGGGCGAGCAGATAGGAGCCGCCGGCGCTGGGCACCGACATGGCGATCATCACCGCGGTGAAGGCCGGGCCCTCAACGCCCATGAGACTTGCAAAGCCGAAACCCAGCACCGGCATCAGCGCCAGTTTCAGCAAAAGCGCGGAGGTCAGGGCCGGGCCCGGGCGGCGCAATGCGTTGAGGTCGAGGCCGGCGCCGACGCAGACGATGCCGATCGGCAGGGCGGCGCTGCCGAGGATTTCCAGCGTCGACCAGGCGAATCGCGGCAGCGGCAGGCCGGTGACGTTCAAGAGCAGGCCGGTTGCCGTCGACCAGATGAACGGATTGCGGATGAGGTCGAGCAGGATCTTGCGGATGCCGGGTGCGGGACCGCTGGTGAAATGCGACAGCACAAGGACGCAGATGACATTCAGGAGCGGCACCATGGCGACGATGGCGACCGCAAGAAGCGCGACGCCGTCGGCGCCCAGCAGTTCGTCGGCGATGGCAAGCGCGACGAAGGTGTTCCAGCGGGTCGCGCCCTGAAAGACGGAGGTGAAGCGCGGGCCGTCAATGGCAAAGACGCGCCGGAGCAGCGGCTGCAGGGCAAGCGCGATGGCCGCCATGGCGACGACCGATGCGACCAGCGTGGCGCTCATCTCGAAGGCGGGCAGGGCCATGAAGTCGGTCTGAGCGACGGTGGCGATGATGATCGCGGGAAACAGGACGAAATAGGCAATGCGCTCGATGCCGCGCCACTGCTCGCCGGTGATGATCCCCATGCGGGCGACGAGGTGTCCGGTGGCGATGACAAGCAGCACCGGCAGCAGCGCATTGACGACCACGCTCATTGCGGGTCGTCTCCGTCATAGACCGTGTATCTGTCGCCCGTGGGGGCGGCTTGTTCGTCCGCGTCGCGGCGCATCCGCGCCAGCCGGTCGAGGCACCCTTGCAGGATGTAGGCGGCGGCCATCTTGTCGACCAGTTCTGCACGTCGTGCGCGCGAGCGGTCGGCATCGATCAGCGTGCGCGTCACCGCGGCGGTCGACAGGCGCTCGTCCCATGCGGTCAGCGGCAGGTCGGTGAGCGGCAGGAGGTTGCGGGCGAAGGCGCGCGTCGCCTGGACGCGCGGGCCTTCGGAACCGTCCATGTTCAGCGGCAGGCCGATCACCATGCCGCAGACCTCGTGTTTCTTGCAGATCTCGAGGAGGGCGGCAGCATCGACGCCGAACTTCTTGCGCTTGATGGTCTCGAGCGGACTGGCGATGCCGCGTCCGAGATCCGACAGTGCAAGACCGATGGTCTTGGTTCCGAGATCGAGGCCGATCAGCCGGCCGACGCGCGGAAGATGCGCGGCAAAGTCATCGTGGGAGAGGAGGGGATCTTGCGCCATGTCGAGGCTTTAGCACGCGCCCGCCCGCGCGAACAGAGAGCGGGATTGCAGGCGCGCCGCATCCGGATAGATTCCGGGGGACAGTTCGCGGCAGCTTCCGCGATACGCGACAAGAGGGAGACCCATCATGAAGATCACCTATCTCGGCCATGCCGCCTGCCGTCTCGACATTCCGGGCGCCGCCATTCTCATCGACCCGTTCCTGAGCGGCAATCCGTCGTTTCCCGAGACGCTGAGCGTTGATGGCGTCAGCGAGGGCGTGACGCACATCCTGTTGACCCACGGGCATGACGACCACATCGGCGATACGCTGGAGATCGCGCGCAAGACCGGCGCGCAGGTCACCGCGAATTTCGAGATCGCCATGTGGGTGCAGTCGCAGGGGCACGAGAACATCAACCCGATGGGCTGCGGCGGCTCTGTCGATGTCGGTCCCTTCACCGTCTCGCTCACCCAGGCGCATCACACCTCCTCGTCGCTCGCCGGCGGATGGCCGCCGGTCTACATGGGCCAGCCGAACGGGTTGATCGTGCGCTCCGAAGGGCAACCGACCCTCTACCACATGGGCGACACTGATCTCTTCGGCGACATGGCGCTGATCGAGGAGCTCTACGCCCCGAAGGTTGGCATCGTGCCGATCGGCGACCGTTTCACCATGGGGGCGAAAACGGCGGCGATCGCCTGCAAGCGGTTCTTCGACTTCAAGACGATCCTGCCGTGCCACTACGGCACCTTCCCGATCCTCGACCAGTCCGCCGACGGCTTCCTCGCCGAGATGGGGGCGGAGTCCGGCCGCGTGAAGGTCATGGCTCCGGGCGGCTCCTTCGAGGTCTGACGCAGTGTCCGGACGCTGGACAGGGCTTGAATGTTCACGTAATGTTCCATTCCGAATTCCAGCGTCCGGACAGACCATGTCACCCCAGATCCCGTTTCGCGCCAACCTTGACGACTTTCTCCTGAGCCTTGCCAGGGGCGACCTTCTCGATGCTGTCGGGGCGCATTATGCGTCCGACGCGCGGCTCTACGAGAACGACATTCTGGTCGCGCGGGACAAGCGGACGGTGCTGCGCAAGCTGCAGCCGGTGCTCAGGCGTTTCGCGATGGTGCGCGGCACCTTCGACGAACTGACCTGCGATCGCGCCACGGGCCGGGTGCGCTTCTTCTGCCGGATCGACGGGGTCGATATCGACGGGCGGGTGGTGCGCGAGGAGGTTTTCCATGCGCAGGTCTGGTCGGATGGCAAGGTGGCGGAGGAGCGGCAGTATCGCGGCGATGCACTGGCGCGGCTGTTTGCCCTAAACGTCGCCGCGCCGCGCCGTCGCGGGCCGCTCCTGGTCCCGTCGCTGCCGGCGTCTGCTCCGGCGGTGATGGCGGCACGCCCTCTCGGTGCGTGACGGCTTTTGCCGGACCGGTGGCGGCGCCGGCGCCCTTTGGCTTGCGGGCGGCTTGATCCCGATGATATAGGCCACGTGTCGAGGATGCCTCGCGCGAAAAAAGCCTTCGCGCAAGCGTCCCCGGCGCCCGAGGCAATCCGGAGAATCCAATGTCCGTCGATATCGACACGGTGAAACGCGTTGCGCATCTTGCGCGCATCAAGGTCACGGACACCGAGGCCGACGAGATGACCGGCCAGTTGAACACCATCCTCGCCTTCGTCGAGCAGCTGGACGAGGTCGACGTCAGCGGCGTGGAGCCGATGACATCGGTCGTCAAGCAGGAGATGAAGAAGCGCGCCGACGTGGTCAATGACGGCGGCTATCCGCAGGATGTGGTCGCCAACGCGCCGATGTCGGAAGACAATTTCTTCATGGTGCCGAAGGTGGTGGAATAGGCCGTGACGGTTGTCATCGGCGTTGAGTGCCCGCTCACCGACGACATGCGCGCCCTGATCGCGGAGCTGAACGCCGCTCTGCTGTCGCTGACGCCGCCCGAGGCCTGTTTTCACATGAGCGTCGAGGATATGGCGGGAGACGACACCACCGTGTTCGTTGCCCGCGACGGCGACGGTGGCGGATTGCTCGGCTGCGGCGCGCTGTTGCGCCATCCGGGCGGGGTCGGCGAGGTCAAGCGCATGTACACCCGTCCCGAGGCGCGGGGTCTTGGGATCGGCGGGCGCATCCTGGCGCGGATCGAAGCGCTTGCGCGCAGCGAAGGCTTCACGCGGCTGGTGCTTGAGACCGGCAACACCTACAAGGCCGCTGAGCGGGTCTACCAGCGGGCCGGCTTCCGGCGATGTGGCCCGGTGCTCGGATATTCCGACACGCCGTACACCGCCTTTTTCGAAAAACCGCTTCTTTCTAACGCGTGACGCGAACAGCCCAGCGAGACGAAAACAATGACCGAGCTGACGAAACTGACCCTGACCGAGGCGCGAGACGGGCTTGCCGCGCGCGACTTCAGCGCCCGCGAACTGACGGACGCCTATCTGGGCGAGATCGCGGCTGGCAATCAGGCGCTGAACGCCTATGTGGCGGTGACCGAGGACAAGGCGCGGGAAATGGCCGCGGCCTCCGATGCGCGGCTTGCCAAGGGCGAGGGCGGCGCGCTTGAGGGCATTCCGCTCGGCATCAAGGATCTCTTCGCCACCAAGGGGGTGCACACTCAGGCGTGCAGCCACATCCTCGACGGCTTCAAGCCGCCGTACGAATCGACCGTGACCGCCAATCTCTGGGCCGATGGCGCGGTGATGCTCGGCAAGCTCAACATGGACGAATTCGCCATGGGCTCGTCGAACGAGACCTCCTATTACGGCAATGTCGTCAATCCGTGGAAGCGGACCGGATCGGACGAGGCGCTGGTGCCGGGCGGTTCGTCCGGCGGCTCCGCCGCCGCCGTTGCCGGCGCCCTGTGCCTTGGCGCGACCGCGACCGACACCGGCGGCTCGATCCGCCAGCCGGCGGCGCTGACCGGCACGGTCGGCATGAAGCCGACCTACGGCCGCTGCTCGCGCTGGGGCACGGTCGCCTTCGCCTCCTCGCTCGACCAGGCTGGACCGATCACCCGCACGGTGCGCGACAATGCGGTCATGCTGCGCTCGATGGCCTCCGTCGACGCCAAGGACACGACCAGCATCGACGCGCCGGTACCCGATTACGAGGCTGCCGTCGGCAAGTCGGTGCGCGGACTGCGGATCGGCATTCCCAAGGAATATCGCGTCGACGGCATGCCCGACGAGATCAACGCGCTGTGGCAGCAGGGCATCGACTGGCTGAAGGAAGCGGGTGCCGAGATCGTCGAGATCTCCCTGCCGCATACCAAATACGCGTTGCCGGCCTATTACATCGTCGCGCCCGCGGAAGCCTCGTCCAACCTCGCCCGCTACGATGGCGTGCGCTACGGGTTGCGGGTCGACGGCAAGGACATCGCCGACATGTACGAGAACACGCGCGCGGCCGGCTTCGGCGCGGAAGTGAAGCGGCGCGTGATGGTCGGAACCTATGTGCTTTCCGCCGGCTATTACGATGCCTACTACCTGAAGGCGCAGAAGGTCCGCACGCTGATCAAGCGCGATTTCGACCAGTCCTTCGAGGCGGGCGTGGATGCGATCCTGACGCCGGCAACGCCGGATGCCGCCTTTGCACCCGGCGCGATCACCGATCCGGTTGCCATGTATCTCAACGACATCTTCACGGTGACGGTGAACATGGCCGGCCTTCCGGGGCTTGCGGTGCCGGCCGGGCTCAACCGCGACGGCCTGCCGCTGGGCTTGCAGCTGATCGGGAGCCCCTTCGGCGAGGAAACGCTCTACAGCCTGGGATCGGTGATCGAACAGGCCGCGGGCCGCTTCACGCCGAAGCGCTGGTGGGCCTGACGGTTCGCCGCAAGGCGTACGGGTCACGGCATGTGAACAAGACGCCGCCGGGAAGCCCCCGGCGGCGTTTTTCGTGGGTCAGCGGTTGTCCGGCTGGGAGCGCACGCGGCGTGTTCCCAAGCGGGTGATCCGGTAGGGGGCGCCGCCCGATGAGGCGATGTAGCCCCGGCGTCTCAGCTTCCTAAAAAGGGCCAGATCCAGCCCCGGCGAATGCCAGCCCTCGCGCGTGACGCAGGTGGCATGAATGATGCGGTTGCGCTCGTCCTTCTCGACGAGCACGCGACCGCCCTGGGCCAGCAGGTGAAGCACCCGCTGCTCGGCTTTCGAAATGTCCATGATGGTCCGGAAATCTTGATGCACGGCTCCAGTGTCCGCAGCCCGTACGCTTGCGGAGGGGAGCAGTCTCGTGGCCGACCCGAAAAGCTGGGCCGGCCCTATCGGGCCTCGCGGCGTCCGCGCATCAAAACTCCATCGGTTTACAGGATCTAGGTGGACGCGCTTGCGGCAAATATCAAGCCGCTTTGCCTTGTGTGCCTGAGCTTCGCCGGAGGCTGTTGCAGAAGAAGCGCAGGAGATCGGTGGCAAAATCGGCCTTGCGACGCTTCGCTCCGTTTCCTTTTTGCCGATCTGGCTCTAGAACTGTCGCCATGACACCGGAAGAATCGATATCCGTCCTTTTCGGCCTCGCGGGCCTGGTCAATCCCTTCGCGCTGATGATCGGCGCCGTGCTCGGCTGGTTTGCCGATGCACGCGCCAAGCTGCTCATCGCCGGGTTTGCCGCCGCCGCCTTGAGTGTCCTGCTCGACGCCTCGATGAACTTCAGCGGCGTGCCGCCGGTGGGAGGCTACGACGGCGGGCCGCTTGCGGTGTTGCCGTTCCGTTTCGTGGGAGCCGCACTTGCGGCCGCCTTCGTGCATGGCATGCGCAACCGGATGCGTGGCGGGCGCTAGGCACCGGGCGTAGAGTGCTGGCGGACATTGCAGTCTGCGGCGATCCCGCTTCGCCCGCCATCTCGATGCCAGACCCGCTCGCGGCCGCATCGCGTCACCTCAACAAGGATCTCTCATGTCGCCTGCAGCGGTGTCCTATGTGGCGCTTGCCGTCGCCATCGTGTTCGAGGTCGTCGGTACCACGGCGCTGCAGCAGTCGCAGCAGTTCACCCGACCCGTGCCGACCATGGTCATGAGCGGGTGCTATCTGGCTGCTTTCTGCTGTCTGATCATCGCCGGCGTCATCGTCGTCAACGTGTTTTCCAAGTCCGTGTCGCACTGATGCCAGCGCAGCGCGGAGGTGGCGCGACGCGCGCAGGGCATAGACGGCACGGGGCTGTCCCCGTGCCCGTTTTCGTCAGCTCAGGCGGACCGCCTCAGCGCTGGGCGCGCCATTCGGCGAAGAGATCGCCGTTCGGGCAGTAGTCCGGGGTTTTTTCCGCGCCATCGGCATGCTCGTCCAGCCAGCTCGCGCATTCGCCCGGGCATTCGCAGCCCATGCAACGGTTGGCGGCGGCCCGCAGGCTGTTGGCAAGCGTGATGTCGGCGGGCATGCCCTCGGTCGCTCCGACCGTCCGCATCATCCGGCCCATCAGGCCCGCCCGTTCGTCGAGCCGCTTCAGAAATCCCATGCCTGTCTCCCTTGCGATGCGCAGTCGGCGCCGCACCGGCACCCTGTGTGACGGCTTCCATCCTGAAGTAGTTGCAAATGAAACGAATTGAGCCAGATCAAACCGGCAGCGCTTTGCATCACTTTCTCGCCGAATCTGGTAAGGTTGCACAGATCAGGAGCGCATACGCTGGAGAGTGACGATGGTCTCGCGCGTGTCGACCCCGACGGGCGTCGTCGCCGTCACGCCCGTCACCCGGCTTCCGCCGTTGTCCGTTGGCGATGTCATCGCCATGCGCGTCGCCCGTCATATGACCGATGGCGTCATGCGGCTTGTGTCCGGCAATTTTCAGCTCGACGTGGCGGGGCAGGAGATGTTTCCCGTCGGCGCGCGGGTCTCCCTGCAGGTCAGTCGCGGTCCCGAGGGCGGGGTGTCCTATCAGGTCAGCGCCGGAGCCGATGATGTGCCGGGCCAGGGTGCTGCGCCTCCCGGCTCCGCGGTGGCGCGCGAGCAGGCCGCGCTCCAGCGCCTTTCCGGCATGGCAGCTGAACTCGCTTCCCGGCAGGACGGACTTGCACCGCTTTTTTCCGGTCTCTCCGCTGCGGCGGCCGCGCCGGCATCGGCCGCGCTGCCGCAACCGGTCGTGGCCGCGATGGCAGCGCTGTTCGGCCTTCGCCTCGTTGCCGATGACAAGCTGGACGGTGCCCGGCTGAAACGCGCGATTGCAACGGCTGCCGGCGCGCCCGAAAGCGAGGGCGGGCGCGGCGGTCTGCCGGGCGTGCTCAAGGATCTCGGCGACGCGTTGCGTCTGTTTGCAAAGGGCGGTGAAGGGATCGCGCGCGAGGGAACGCCTCCGGCGCCGCCGAGCCTTGCCCGTCATCCGCAAGCCCAGCCGCCCGGTCGCGCCAGTCTGGAACTGATGCAGGCGCTGGCGCGGGGTGATCTGTCCGTCGCCGCCCTGCTGCTGCTTGGAAAGAGCGACGCGGCGCTGGCCCGGGTCCGGCTGTCCGGACTGACCTCGCTCAAGGTGCTGGGCGATGGCGCGGGCGACGGGGCGACCTTCGACCGCACGCTCGACCTGCCGTTTGTGTTCGGCTCGCAGACGGGGGTGATCAGCCTGCAGATCGGGCGCGACGACACGCCCGGTCACGAGGGTGAGGGCAGCCATCCCGCCTGGCGGGTGCGCTTTGGCATCGACACCGGCGAGAGCGGCCCGGTCGAGGCGGTCGTCGGTTTGGATGGCACGCGCCTGTTCGCGACCCTTTGGGCGGAGCGCGGCGAGACGGCGTCCGCGCTTACCGAAAGACTGTCGGAGCTGCGCGAGATGCTGGCCGGGTCCGGGCTCGAGGTGGTGGAGCTCAAGGTGTTGCCGGGCCTGCCGGGTAATCCGCCGACGGCGTCCGGCCAATATGTGAACCAGGTCTCATGAGCACCGCGCCCGCAGATCCGCCGAAGGCGCTGGCCGTTGCGCTTCGCTACGACAACACCGGCGCGCCGCGCGTGACGGCCAAGGGCCGCGGCGAGGTCGCGGCGCGGATTCTGGAGACGGCCGCCGCCCATGGCGTTCCGATCGAGGAGGATGCGGCGCTCGTGCAGGCGCTGGCGCAGATCGAGATCGACGAGGAGATCCCGATCGAGCTCTATGAGGCGGTCGCCGCGGTGCTGCGCTACATCCTGTCGATCAGGTAAGGGCAGCGCGCCCGTTCGCTCACGACCTGCGGCGCAGGAGCAAAGCCCAGGTCCGCAAGTCGGCGACGGTCTTGATCAAGGCCAGCACGACGGCCGCGCACAGCAGCGCTTTCGACGCCGTGCCCATCGTGCCCTCGATCAAGAGGGCATGCACAACGCTGCCGGCAACGGCGAGCGCCACCAGTCCGGTATGCGCCAGCCGCCAGATCCGGGGCCGGATGCGCAGCCTAAAGCGCAGTCCGGCCAGAAGAGCGGCCGCGAACAGCGCCCACATGGCGATCACGCCCCAGTCGGAAAACGGCGTCGGCGAGGCGAAGAGCAGCGCGTCGATCACGTCGGGCGGGCTGGTCAGCCAGAGCCCCGCGACATGAACCACCACCGCCGCGACCAGCGCGCCCCCGACCCATCCGTGCAGGCGCCGGCCCCGTGGCGAGGGCAGGCCGGGCAGGGCGCCACCGGCAAGCAGCGGCTGGAGAAGAAGAAGCGCCATCGCGACAACACCGGCGAAGCCCGCGACGATATAGACGGGCTGGCGCCAGGCGATCAGCGGGCTCGTCGCGGCGATGGCGAGCGGTACGGCAACCAGGACGCCAAGGCCGGCCCAGACGAGGCCCGCACGGATCAAAGTCCGTCGGTTCACGCCGGTTCGAGCACGAAATGGGCCGCGAGCGTTCGCTCGTCGGCGCTTCGCATCACCGGGCGCAGGAAGACGGTCTTGAACCCGCCGCCGTCATGTTCGGCGTCATAGGCGAGATGGCCGTGCGGCTGGCCGAAGGCCGGCACGATCTGCGGCATGTCCATGCGGAATTCGCCGTTTTCATCGGTCAGCGTCGCGCCGTGGCTGTGCGGGTCGCGCTCGTGGCCTTCCGTGGTATGCGCCCAGATCTGGATGCGGCGGCCGGCCAGCGGCGCCCCGTCGCCGGCGCGCAGCACGGTGCCGGTCATCAGGAACCCACCGCCGCCGATCCGCTCCACCAGCGGTGCGCCGGGGCGGTAGTTGTTGGCCCCGCCGCGCATCGACGGCGTCGGTTCTAGGCCCTTGGCCTGGGCCGGCACCATGAATTGCGACCGCGCGGAAATCAGCGCCCCGGCGCCTGCGGCACCGGCGAGCAGGAGGGCGCGGCGTGTCGGCTTGAAACGGAACATGACAGTCGCTCCTTGTCGTTTGGCGCTGAGGGGGCGCGGCGCCTTCACCGGGGCGTCTCGCCTGGCCCGCAACCCTGGCCTTCGGCTTTGGCCCATCGCCCCGGAGCACCTCGCGCGGCATAGGGCAAGGGGATGCCTGCCTGCGCCTTTGTACCTTACGCCAGAAAACCTAGAGCGGATGCCCGGAAGATCGAGGGGCTGTTGCGCCCCCGACATGCAGGGAGATTTTTGGTGCAGCCTTGCTCTGGCGGGAAATGCAAAGCATGTCCGCTCCGATTGCGCCCACATTCGTTCTTCCCGGTTCCCGATGGCAGCTTCGCATACGCGAGGAATGTCGCCTGAAAGAGGCCGGCCGATCTTCCCGTAACGGCATGTGACGGTCGCGGCGCGCCGGCGCCGAGGTGTCTTCGGGCTGACGCTTCCTGAAACCGCCGTCGCCGATGTTCCGGGATATCGGGCAATGCTCAGACTTGGAGATGAAAATTGAAGATAAAGGCGGCACTTGCAGGCGTCATGCTCGCAACGTCCTTCACCATGGCCGGAGGCGGGTTCGCACAGGCGAAGGACCTCACTCAGGCGGAAGCGAACGAGATCGCGGTCGAGGCCTATCTCTATCTCTATCCGCTCATCACCATGGACCTGACGCGCAGGCAACTGGTCACCATCAAGGCCGGTCCCGGGTCCATGGGCGGCTACGAGAACTGGTTCGCAAACATTCCAGCCTATCCCACGGCGGATGAAAAGTCCGTCGTGCGACCCAATTTCGACACGCTCTATTCCTCGACGTTCCTCGACCTCCAGAAGGAGCCGATGATCGTCTCCGCGCCCGACACCGACGGGCGCTATTATCTCCTGCCGATGCTCGATATGTGGACGAATGTCTTCGCGTCCCCGGGCTCGCGGACCACCGGAACGCAGGCCGCGACCTTTCTGGTCACCGGTCCCGGCTGGGAGCCGGAGGACGGCTCGGAGCTCGGCAAGGACTTCGCCGGAAAGCTCGGCCTCCCCAAAGAGACCCAGCTCCTCAAGGCTCCGACGAACCATGTCTGGATCATCGGGCGGACCAAGACGGACGGCCCCGCCGACTATGAGGCCGTTCACAAGATCCAGGCCGGCTACAAGGTGA
>PARB01000071.1 GCA_002709505.1 Paracoccaceae bacterium
CTGGACCGGCTTCGGCCCGCAAGGCGAATTGCTGTTCGATACGCCCGAAGGCGGGCAAAGCTGCACCGCGCCGGACGCCGTGCTGCTAGCAACCGGCGGCGCGAGCTGGCCGCGGCTTGGCAGCGACGGCCTGTGGACCGGCGCCACCGATGCCATCGGAATCGGCCGAACGCCCTTCGCCCCGTCCAATTGCGGCGTGCGCATCGACTGGTCGGCGCATTTCGCCGGCCGGTTCCAGGGGGTTCCGCTGAAGCGGATCGCGCTGAGCATCGGCGACCGCACGGTCCGCGGCGAAGCCATGATCACCGAAAGCGGACTGGAGGGCGGCGGCATCTATGCCCTCAGCCCGGACATCCGCCGGGCGCTGGAAACGCAAGGCGCTCCCGTCCTTACCCTCGACCTGCGTCCGGATCTCGAAACCGCAGCCCTTGCGGCAAGGCTCGCCCGGCCGCGCGGCAAGAACTCACTCTCCAACCACTTGAGAAAGAGCGCCGGCCTGGCGCCGGCGGCGGTCGCGCTGCTTCAGGAAGCCGGCGAGCGGCCCGACAATGCGGAGGCGCTCGCCGCGCGGATCAAGGCCCTGCCGCTTCCCGTCGCGGGGCTGGCCGGGCTGGAGCGGGCGATCTCCTCCGCCGGCGGCATTTCATGGGAGAGCATCGACGGCAGCTATATGCTCACGGGCCACCCCGGCATTTTCGTCGCCGGCGAGATGATCGACTGGGACGCGCCGACCGGCGGCTATCTGCTCCAGGCCTGTTTCGCGACAGGCCTTGCAGCCGCGCACGCCATCGAAGCGCATCTGGCAGGCACCAGGACCACCCGGTGAACCACCGCGTGTCCCTGCATTGGGGACCCGACCTTACGCAGGGGCAATGCCCGACGGCTTGAGATCCCGCTTGGCCGCTTGAGAAAAAATCCGAAGCGTTCCTTGGAATCCCTAACAAAGACCTTACGTCAAAAAATAGACCTGCGAATTGATCGAACTTTTACCTTCTCGGACTACACTGTTGCCGTCGTGTTATTTTTTGGAATGTTCGGTTGCGTTTATCGGGGTTTGGTCTCTTGATTATTGGCAATCCACCACCGAGGCCATGGCCTTTGGCAAAGAATGTCCCGGCCGCGTCCGATCCGACCTCCGGCTCGCAGGGACCGGACGCGCCATCGCTGGCCCGGTTGTTCCGGCTTCTCGAACGGCTGCACTCCGTCGAATGCATCTTCATAACCCTGCGAGATCCGCTGGACGGGCGAGCGTTTTATTCCAATGACCGGTGCGGGAAGCTACGCGATGCCGCCCGGGACGTGGCAAACGCCATCCTGAAGAGCGCGGACCCGCTGATCCTGCAAGCCAACGGGCCCTCGGCTGCGACGAGCCGGCAGGCCGTCGATCCGGGCGCACTCGGCCTGGACTTCCTCGCCGGCGTCGCCCTTCGCGACGCGACCGGCAACGCCATCGGCACCCTGTGCCTTGCGAGCCGCACGCCCGTGAACGCCACCGAAATCGACCGGCAGGCCCTCGAGGATGCCGCTCATCTGGCCGTGCGCGAGATCCAGCACGACAGTGCCGAGCGAACCGCGCGCGATGCCTGGAGGGTGATGGTGGAAGCGATCGAGACGCTTCCCGACGGCTTCGTGCTCTACGACGAAAACGACCGCCTGACGATCTGCAACGAACAGTATCGCGAGACCTACCCGGAATCGGCCCATGTCATCCAGCCGGGGCGCAGCTTCGAGGAGATCATTCGCGAAGGCGTGCGCTGCAAACAGTATGCGGAAGCGATCGGACGCGAAGACGCCTGGATCGCCGAGCGTCTGGCGGCCCATGCGAATCCGACCGGGCCGGTGGAACAGCTCCTGCCGGACGGGCGTTGGGTCCGGGTGCTGGAAAAGCGCCTGCCGAACGGCGGCACGGTCGGGTTCCGGGTCGACATCACCGAACTGAAACAGCGGCAGGCGGAACTCTACGAACTCGCCCATCGCGACGAGCTGACCGGGACGATGTCGCGGCGCGCCATCCTGTCCGCGGCACGCGACTGCGGCACACGGGCGCGGGCGCGCGGCGAACCTCTCGGCCTGATGATCCTCGACATCGACAAGTTCAAGAAGGTCAACGACGATCTGGGACATTTCGCCGGCGACAAGGTGCTGAAGGAGTTTTGCCGTCGCATTGAATCGCAACTGCGCGACACCGATTGCCTCGGGCGCCTTGGCGGAGAGGAATTTCTTGTCGTCCTTCCGGATACCTCGCCGAGCGAGTGCGTCGCGCGCGCCGAACGCATGCGGACCCTGCTAAGCGCAACACCGATCACGGTTGAGGACGAGGACATCTCGCTGACGATGTCGGTCGGCGCCACGGACTATCGCGACGGCGATACCATGGACGAAGCCTTCGCACGGGCAGACCGCTTGTTGTACCGGGCCAAGGAACTGGGCCGCGACCGCACGATCGCGGAGTTTCTGGACGACCCTTCCGAACCCGCCGGGCGATGACCCGTCGTCCGCGCTCTGAAGCGAAGGATGCCGGCGCGAACAGAAAAAGGGCCGGTGCGCCCGGCCCTTTGCTGGCAGTCTCGTGATCGCCGCCGGATCAGCGGCAGAACTTGTAGTTTCCCGAATAGGTGCGGAAATAGCCGGTGTCCGGGTTGAAGCTGCGGTACTTCGACGAGCAGTAGCGATACCACGCGGGCGACCAGGGCGCCGGACGGCCGTAGTAGACCGGCGCGGGGACGTATTGCGGGGCCGGCTCGACGTAGCGCGGCTGTGACAGCGCGGAACCGATCACCGCGCCGGCCACGAAGCCGCCGGCTGCGGCCCAGCCGTTCTGGTGATGCCACTTCTTCGCCTCGGCATCGGTGGAGCCGGTCGCGAGCATGGCGCCGGCGGTCAGGGCAATGGCAAACCCGGTGGTTGCGATCTTCTTCATCATGACTTCATTCCCTCTGTCTGAGCTTCCGTTTGAACATCCCGTGCGGCTCTGTCGTCCGCCTATGTCCTGAAGATAGGCCCATCCCCGGCATTCCGATGTGACGACCATCACGCTTCGCCGTGTTGGGCGACAGGCCGGGATCTGGCGGGCTTCGTCGGGATGCATCGGGATCTGGCGGGATCCGCCGGGCTTTGCCGGGATACGGCAGACGGTACGGAGGGGCGGCGAATTGACATGAAACATGAATCATGCGTCATATATTGCAAGACGCCGCGACACGCACATGCCACGCGCCGACCGGACGTCGAACGGGAGGAAAGACCATGAGACATTTGTATGCCGCCGCGCTCGTCGCGGCCGGGCTTGCGGGTGCGCCGGCCCTGGCCGACGACATCAAGATCGCGCATGTCTACGGCAAGACGGGCGCGCTGGAGGCCTATGCGAAGCAGTCGCATACCGGCTTCATGATGGGGCTGGAATATGCCACCGACGGCACGATGGAGATCGACGGCCGCAAGATCGTCGTGATCGAGAAGGACACCCAGCTCAAGCCGGACATCGCCCGCGCGGCGCTCGCCGAGGCCTATGGCGACGACGAGGTGGATATCGCCGTCGGTCCCGTGTCCTCGGGCGTTGCGCTTGCCATGCTTCCGGTCGCCGAGGAATACGGCAAGCTTCTCATCGTCGAGCCGGCGGTCGCCGACAGCATCACCGGCGAGAACTGGAACCGCTACATCTTCCGCACGGCGCGCAACTCCTCGCAGGACGCGATCGCCAATGCGGTGGCGCTCGGCCAGGAGGGCGTCACCATCGCGACGCTGGCGCAGGACTATGCCTTCGGCCGCGACGGCGTCGCCGCCTTCAAGGAAGCGCTCGCCGGCACCGGCGCGACACTCGCCTTCGAGGAATATGCGCCGACCGACACCCAGGACTTCACCGCGAGCGCCCAGCGCATCTTCGAGGCCATGAAGGATATCGAGGGCCGCAAGTTCCTCTTCATCATCTGGGCAGGCGGCAACAACCCCATCGGCAAGATCAAGGCGATGGAACCGGAACGCCTCGGCATCGAGATCGCCACCGGCGGCAACATCCTGGCGGCGATGAAGGCCTACAAGGCCCTGCCCGGCATGGAAGGCGCCACCTATTACTATCACGAGATCCCCAAGAACCCGGCGAACGACTGGCTGGTCTCCGAACACGAGAAGCGCTTCCAGTCGCCGCCCGACTTCTTCACCGCCGGCGGCATGACGGCGGCGATCGCCGTGGTCGAGGGCATCCGCAAGGCCGGCTCCACGGACACGGAAGAGCTGATCGCGGCGATGGAAGGCATGTCCTTCGAGACGCCCAAGGGCACGATGATCTTCCGCCCCGAGGATCACCAGGCGCTGCAGTCGATGTACCACTTCAAGATCCGGGTCGAACCGGACGTGGAATGGGGCATTCCCGAGCTCGTTCGCGAGCTGAAGATCGAGGACATGTCGATTCCTGTGCGCAACGGGCGCTGAGACCAGCGCCCCGGAGACGGCGCCCGCGCCGTCTCCCCGTCCCTTTTCGCACGCAAGACGCCGGCCACGCCGCCGTTCGTCGCCCCCTTTCGGAGATGCCGCCGTGACGCGCGACCATCCTGCCGGCCGGCCGACGGCTGTCGAACCGCCGGTGCTCGAAACCCAGGACCTGACCATCCGTTTCGGCGGCCATGTCGCTGTCGACCGCGTGAGCTGCGCCTTCAGGCGCGGCACGCTGACCGCCATCGTCGGGCCGAACGGTGCGGGCAAGACCACCTATTTCAACCTGATCTCCGGACAGCTGAAGGCAAGCGAAGGGTCGGTCCGCCTCAATGGCGAGACGATCACACGGCTCGGCGTCGCGGAGCGCTGCCGGCGCGGCATCGGACGCGCCTTTCAGCTCACCAACCTGTTTCCCAGCCTCACCGTGCGCGAAAACGTCCGCCTCGTCGTGCAGGCCCGCGCCAATCGCGGCTTCGACCTCATCTCGCGCGCCGACAGCCACATCGAGCTGACCGAACGGGCCGATCACGTGCTCGCCGAGGTCAACCTCCTGCAGAAACGCGACCTTCCGGTCTCCGCCCTGCCGCATGGCGACCAGCGCAAGCTGGAGGTGGCGCTGATGATCGCGCTCGGCCCCCAGGTGCTGATGTTCGACGAGCCGACGGCCGGCATGAGCGTCGACGAGGTGCCGGTCATTCTCGACCTGATCCGCGACCTCAAGCGCGATCACGACCGAACCATCCTGCTGGTGGAGCACAAGATGGACGTGATCCGCTCGCTCGCCGACCGGATCATCGTGCTGCACAACGGCGAACTGGTCGCCGACGGCGAGCCGGGCGAGGTGATGCGCTCGGCCATCGTGCAGGAGGCCTATCTCGGCAAGGCGCCGGAGGAGAGCGCACATGGCTGACCCGCTGCTGACGCTCTCCGGCGTCCACACCCACATCGGTCCCTATCACATCCTGCAAGGCGTCGACCTTGTCGTCCCGCGCGGCGGGGTGAGCGTGCTTCTGGGGCGCAACGGCGCGGGCAAGTCCACCACCTTGCGCACCATCATGGGGCTTCTCAAGCCGAGCGCCGGCGAGATCCGCTTCGACGGCAACTCCATCGGCGGAACGCCGACGCCGGCGATCTCGCGGGCCGGCATTGCCTATGTGCCGGAGAACATGGGGATCTTCTCCGACCTCACCGTCGGCGAGAACATGCAGCTTGCGGCAACCCAAGGGCCCTTCGACCCGACCCGGCTTTCCTGGATCAAGGAGCTGTTCCCGCCGATCGCGACCTTCTGGGACAAGGCGGCCGGCACGCTTTCGGGTGGCCAGAAGCAGATGCTCGCGGTCGCGCGCGCCATCATCGAGCCGCGCCGGCTGATCCTGATCGACGAGCCGAGCAAGGGGCTTGCCCCGGCCATCATCTCCGCGATGACCCGCGCGCTCGGAGAACTCAAGGAGACGGACACGACGATCCTGCTCGTTGAACAGAATTTCGCCATGGCCTCCGCGCTCGGCGACACCGTGTCGGTGATGGACGACGGCCGCGTCGTGCATGCCGGCGCGATGGCCGAGCTTGCCGGCGATGCCGGAATGCAGGAGCGGCTGATGGGACTGAGCCTGGAGGTACACCAATGAGCGAGACCGCAATCCGACCCAAGCTGGTGGCCAGTTCCGCCGGCGACCGGCTGCGCAAGGCCGCGCCCCTGCTGCTTGCGCCGGTGATGGCGCTGGCGGGGCTGATCGCCATCGCCGACCCCGCGACCTGGCTGACGCTGACGGTGGCCGGCCTCGCCATGGGGCTGATGATCTTCATCATGGCCTCCGGGCTGACGGTGGTCTTCGGGCTGATGGACGTGATCAACTTCGGCCATGGCGCCTTCGTCTCCGTCGGTGCCTTCGTCGGCTTCACGGTGCTCGCCTGGCTGACGGGCTGGACCGAGAACCCGGCGGTGATGATGAACCTCGCCGCGGTCTTTCTCGCGATCCTCGCCTCCATGGCGGTGACCGGCGTGCTCGGGCTTGCCTTCGAACGGGTCATCGTCGCCCCGGTCTATGGCCATCACCTGAAGCAGATCCTGGTGACCATGGGCGGGCTGATCGTCGCCCAGCAGCTCATTCACGTGGTGTGGGGGCCGGATGCGATCCATGTCGCCCGGCCGCAGACGCTGCGCGGCTCGGTCATCGTCTTCGACGCAGTGATCGAGAAATACCGCCTCTTCGCCGTCGCCATCGGCCTCGTGCTGTTCCTCGGCATGCGTCACGTGCTGAAGTCGACCAAGGTCGGCCTGCTGGTGCGCGCCGGCGTGGAGAACGGCGAGATGGTCGAGGCGCTCGGCTACCGCATCCGCCGGCTGTTCCTGGTGGTCTTCATGGTCGGCTCCGCGCTCGCCGGCCTCGGCGGCGTGATGTGGGGCCTCTACAACGAGACGATCACCGCGCATATGGGATCGGAGCTGATGGTGCTGGTCTTCATCGTCGTCATCATCGGCGGGCTCGGCTCCATCGAGGGCTGTTTCATCGGCGCGCTGCTCGTCGGCCTTCTGTCCAACTACATGACCTTCCTCGCTCCCAAGGTTGCGCTCGTCTCCACCATCGCGCTGATGGTCGGGGTGCTGATGTGGCGGCCCGAAGGGCTCTATCCCGTCGTCAAGGCGAAGTAGGACGCACCCATGATCGACAGGCTTCTTTCCGGCGACCGCCCGAACTCCCGCCCCCTGGCGCTGGTGCTGATCGCGATTGCGCTGGCGCTCGCCTTCGCGCCCTTCCTGTTTCCCGGCACAAAGTCGCTGGATACGGCCGCGCGCATCTGCATTTTCATCGTGCTAGTGGCAAGCTACGACCTGCTGCTCGGCTATACGGGAATCGTCTCCTTCGCCCATA
The DNA here is from genome assembly GCA_002709505.1 of Paracoccaceae bacterium. Classification (GTDB taxonomy): domain Bacteria; phylum Pseudomonadota; class Alphaproteobacteria; order Rhizobiales; family Stappiaceae; genus Stappia. Next base: position 7,305 of record PARB01000071.1, read on the forward strand.
CGATGTTCTTCGGCATCGGCGCCTATGGCGTGGCGCTGTCATTGTCGGCACTCGGCGCGTCCTTCACGGCGATTGTCGTCGGAGTTCTCGGCGGAACCGCCGTCGCCGCCGCACTGGCGCTTGCCATCGGACTGTTCTCGTTGCGGGTGAAGGCGATCTTCTTCGCCATGGTGACGCTGGCGGTCGCCAGCGCCTTTGCGGTTCTCGTCTCCCAGCTTTCCACCATCACCGGCGGCGAGGACGGGCTGACCTACCGCATCCCGCGGGTGCTGACGCCGGCTTACAAGCTTCTCGACATGCGCATCCTCGATGTGCGCATCGACGGCCGGCTGCTTGCCTATTATCTCGTGTTCGTCTCCGCGCTGGTGCTCTTCCTGGGGCTGCTCAGGGTCGTCAACTCGCCCTTCGGCCGGACGCTGAAGGCCGTGCGCGACAATGCCTTCCGTGCCGAGGCAATCGGCTACCGGGTGATCTGGTACCGCACCGCCGCCACCGTGCTGTCGGCCTCCGTCGCGGCCCTGGCCGGTGCGCTGCTCGCCATCTGGATCCGCTACACCGGACCGGCGACGACGCTGTCGATGGAGATCATGATCGACATCCTGCTGATGGTGGTGATCGGCGGCATGGGCACCATGTATGGCGCGGTGATCGGCGCAACGCTCTTCATCCTGGCGCAGACCTATCTGCAAAGCCTGATGGGGGCTGCCGAACACGCCACCGCCATGCTGCCGCTCATCCCAGACCTGGTGGCACCGGAACGCTGGCTGATGTGGCTAGGCGTGCTCTTCATCGTCTCCGTCTATTTCTTCCCGGATGGCGTGGTGGGCCGGCTGCGGAGCCGCGGATGACGGTGCTTTCCTTTCGCGCGGCCGGCACCCGGACGCTGGACGCGCGCCCGCTCGTCCTGCTGCACGGCTGGTCGTGCCACGGCGGCTTCTTCCGCCCGCAGATGGAGGCGCTCGGCCGCATGACCCGGGTGATCGCCCCCGACCTGCCCGGCCATGGCGACAGCGCGCAGAGCGACGACCTGACCATCGAGGCGGCAGCCGACGCGCTCGAGCGGCTGCTTGCCGTAGAGGACCTTCGGGATGTCGTGCTGGTCGGCTGGTCGATGGGCGCGCTGGTCGCCTGGTCGATGATTGAGCGCCACGGCACCGGTCGCCTCGCCCATCTCGTGGTCGAGGACATGTCGCCCAAAGTGCTGAACGACGCGGACTGGCCGCATGGCACGCGCTCCGGCCTCGATGCCGCCCGCAGCCGGGACTTCGCCCGCGCGGTCTCCAGCCAGTGGCCGCGGCTGGTCGGCGCCACCGCCCGGCGCAGCTTCGCGGCGGACGCGCCGGAAGAGCTTGTCGCCTTCGCGGAAGCCGAGATGCGCAAGGCACGCGGGCCGGCGCTCGCCGCCATGTGGACCTCGCTCACCGCACAGGACTTTCGCCCCCTCATCCCGCGGATCGACGTTCCGGTCACGCTGACGCCCGGCGGCGCGAGCCAGCTATATGCGGGCGGGGCCGCCGAATGGCAGCTGGACCGCCTGCGACACGGGCGCATCTGTCCCTTTCCGACGGCTGGCCACGCCCCCCATCTGGAGGCGTCGGAGGCCTTCAACGCACTCCTTGCCGACCTGTGCAAGGCAGAGTAACGCGCCCCGAAAACCCTACGTCAATTCTCATTGCCCTTGCCGGAATGGCCCATTTCGACTACCATGCCGTCGTTGGACTTTGGTCCTTCACAAGCGGGCTTGAAAATTCGAACCCCGGTTAAGAAAGTTTCGGTATGCGGCGCCTACCCGGTCCCAAGGACCGGTCTTGTCGGACAGAACTGCCTTTCCCGTTTCTGAATGCCACGCTCGCGCAAGCAAGTGCGCTTACTTGCGCTCTTTAAACTAAGACTCGGGACAGGAGTTTCCCATGCGCCAGACAGGCACCCTCAAGTTCTTCAACCATGATCGTGGTTTTGGCTTCGTCACCCCGGCCGAAGGCGGCAAGGACGTGTTCGTTCACATCACCGCTTTCGAACGTTCGGGCATGGCCGTTCCGGCTGAAGGCACCACGCTGACCTTCGTGACGGAAGAAGATCGTCGCGGCCGTGGCCTGCAGGCCGCGCAGCTCGCGCTCGACTAAGCCTTAACCGGCCAGTCGGATCTGACGAGAACACCGCCGGCTTGCCGGCGGTGTTTTTGTTTGTGTCTTCCCCGCCGGCCGACCGGTCAGGCGCCGACGTCTTCAACATAGACCAGCGCGCGCCCGGTGCAGATCACCTCCCCGTCCAGCGTCTCGCAGACCGTTTCCAGATCGACGAGGTGCTTTTCCGGCCGCAGCCGGGTGATGGCGACCCGCGCCCGCAGGGGAACATCAAAGGCGGCCGGCGCATGGAAGGTCATTTCCTGCTTGAGGTAGTTGGTGCCAGAGCCCGGCAGCTTCACGCCCAGCAGATAGGAGAACATCCCGCCGATCAGCGGTTCCGGCACCGTGTCGAGATCCTTGTCCAGACCGGCAAGTGCGGCGAAGTCGCCGGCTTGCGCGCGCGGATAGAGCCGCACCAGTTCCGCACTTCGGCCAACCGCGAGCGCTCCCGGGTCCGGCGCATCATGGTGTTGCGTTTCGCGGGCGCTTGCTCCGGCGACCGGCGCCTCCCCCAGACGGCACCGTCCGCGCAGCACCTCCGCGTCATCAGCCACCCGCCGGATCGTGATTGCCAGATCATCGGCATCCGCCTCGTCCGGCACAATGGCGATCGCCAGTTCCTCTCCCGCATAGGCGGGGTTTGGAAACATCAGCTCCTGCACGGCATGGCGGCGGCCCGGCCAACGGGTCTGGATCAGCGCCCAGAGCCTGGAATAGAGCAGCATGCCGTGCGACACCGTGCGCTTGAAGCGGGTGCGCGCGGAAAACGCCGGATCGACATGGATCGGATTGTCGTCGCCGGACAGCGCGGCAAAGCGGTCGAAGTCCGCCTGGTCCGGCGTCCAGCGCGCGTGATGTTCCGTGGCATCGCCGCAGGCGGCGGCATCTGCGAGGGGCGCGGTCATCGGCCCTGCCTTTCCTGTTTGCCGGTCCCGGCGTGTTGCATCTTGAGAATGTGTTTCTGCACCTTGCCGGCAGCGGTGCGCGGCAGATCCTCAACGATCTCGATGTGGCGGGGCACCTTGTAGCCGGCGAGACGCTCGCGGCACCAGGTGACCAGGGCGGCCGGGTCGATCGTCATGCCCGGACGCGGGATCAGATAGGCGGCGCCGACCTCGCCCCATTTGTCGTCCGGCACGCCGAGAACCACCGCATCCAGAACCGCCGGATGGGTGACGAGCACCTTCTCCACCTCGGCCGGATAGACGTTCTCGCCACCGGAGATGTACATGTCCTTGATGCGGTCGACGATGGCGTAATAGCCGTCCTCATCGCGCCTTGCGACATCGCCCGAGCGCAGCCACCCGCCCTCGGCAAAGGCTTCGGCGGTTGCCTTGGGGTTCTCGAAATAGCCGGGGGTGACGCCCGGTCCGCGGATCTGCAATTCGCCCTCGCCGGCGCCCTCCACCACCGTGCCGTCGGGCGCGACCAGACGCACCTCGGTGAGGATCTGTGCCTTGCCGACGGAGCCGATCTTTTGCGGCGCGCGCGCGGCATCGGCGAGAAACACCGTCGGCCCCGTCTCGGTCATGCCCATGCCGTTGCACACGGTCACGCCGCGCGCCAGATAGGTGCGCAGCAAGGGCGCCGGCATCGGCGCGCCGCCGCAGCCGAGCGAGCGCAGCGGCGCGAAATCTACGGTTTCGAAGCGCGGATCGAGCGCCAGCGCCTGATAGATCGCCGGCACGCCGAAAAAGGCCGTGATCCGTCCGCGCCGCACGAGATCCAGCACGGTTTCGGCCTCGAACTTGCGCAACACGATGGAGTGGCCGCCGGCGAGAAAAAGCGGCAGCGTCATCAGGTTGATGCCGGCGGTGTGGAACAGCGGCAGGAAATTCACCGCCGTGTCGTCGCCGCTAAGCCCCGTGGCCTGGCTGTAGTTCACCGCATTGGCCCACGCCATCGTCGGCGTCTGGATCACCAGCTTGGGCGCGCCTGTGGTCCCGGAGGTGGCAAGCAGATACCAGGGCGCTTCGGCCGGAACCCGTCGCGGCTCGACCGGGCCTGCGGCCGGCGCAAGGCCGTCGGCCACATCGTCCAGGTTTTCCTCGCCCGCTCCCAGCTGGGCATCTGCAAAGCCGAGGCGGCGAACGCCCGTGCCTTCGCAAAGGGCTGCCGCCGTGTCGCGGGTCGCCGCGTCATGCAGCAGGATCCGGGCGCCGGCCTGCTCCAGCACCGGCGCAAGCTCCGGCGGCGGCTGCCGCCAGTTGAGCGGAAGCAGGATAACGCCGGACTTCTGCGCCGCGAACAGCAGAACGAAGAAGTCCGGATGATTGAGGCAGAGCACCGCGACTCGGTCGCCATCCCTTGCGCCGAGAGCGGCAAGGGCCCTCGCCACGCGCTCCGCGCGCGCATTCACCTCGGCGAAGGTCAGCACCTCGCCGCTCGCGTGATCGGTGAAAGCCGGGCGGTCGGGCGTCAGTTCCGCGCGTTTGGCCGCCATGTCGGTAAGCCAGTCCATGTCAGCCTCCTTTCTCCGCAGAGCTCGCCGGCGCCAGGAAGGCAGCCATGCGCCGGGCCGTTTGCGGGCGGGCGATCAGTTGCAGAAAGGCGGCGCGCTCGCGCTCCAGCCCGGCCGCGACCCGCGCCCGCCGCTGCGGCGTCCACACGTTGGCGCGGCTTGCCTTCAGGCTTGCAAGGTCCTTCGAGGCGGTCACCGTCACGAGTGCCGCGACCTCGGCGTCGAGATCGTCGGGCGACACAACCCGGCTCGCCAGCCCCAGATCCCGGCAGGCACGCGCGTCGAGCCGCGTGTTGAGATATTGCACTTCCAGCGCTTTTGCCGCGCCGATGCGCTCGGGCAGGAGCGCCGTCCAGCCGCCGTCGGGGGCAAAGCCCATGTCGCAGTAGTAGGGTTGCAGGAACGCCCGCTCGCTCATCACCACGATATCGCCGGCAAGCAGGAAGCCGGCCGACCCGCCGGTGACCGCGCCGTTGACGGCCACCACGACCGGCGCGGGAAAGGCAAGCAGATCCAGGATCGCGCGATTGAGGTCGCCCACGATCTCGGCCGAATAGGCGAGCAGCGCCTGCCTGTCGGTATCGTGCCCGGCGAAGGCCGCGACATCGCCGCCGGCGGAAAACGCCCGCCCCTTCGCCCGCAGCACCAGCGCGTGCACATCCGCGCGGGCGGCCCGCGCGAGGCAGTCGCGAAGATCGCGAAGCAACTCCGGCACCAGCGCATTGCCACGGCCGGGCCGGTCGAGCGTCACGGTCGCGACGCGGCCGTCGATTTCCAGACCGGCAAGATCAGGCATCGCCGGCGCTCCCATCGCGGCCGGCGGCTCCGGCGGCGAGCCCGTGGACGATCATCTCATGCGCGGTGTCGACCATCTCGTCGATAGAGGCGTCGCTGCCGAAGACGACGGAATATTCGCCCAGCGAGCGCGCGATCCCCATCAGCGCCCAGGCGCGAATATCGGCATCGCCGGCGCGGATGTCGCCAGTGTCCGCCGCCTGCGCCAGTCCGTCCCGGTAGCCCTCTGCGAAGGTGCGGAAATACGCGAGATAGGCCTTGGGATCGACGAATTGCGCTTCCTGGACGATGCGATAGAGCTCCGGATGGGCGGAGACGAAGGTCAGGAAGGCGCGCAACCCCTCGCGCTCGGCGTCCAGCCGGTTGGCGATGCCGGCGGTTGCCTCGCTGATCGCATGGCGCAACATCCGGCCCATGTCGGCCACAAGCTCGGAGAAGACATCGTCCTTGCTGGCGAAATAGATGTAGAATGTGCCCTGTGCAACGCCCGCCTCGCGGGTGATCGAGCCGATGGAGGCCTCGTTGAAGCCCTGCTCGCCGATGACCTTTTCCGCCGCCGACAGGATGGCCCGCCTCGTCGCCTCGCCGCGCGCGGTCTTGGGCTTGGGCGCGGCCGGATCCGGCCGCCGGCGCGCCGCCGCCGTCTGGCCCGCAGCCACCGGTTTCGCGCGGCTCCGACCCGGACCCGCCGCCCCCTTCTCCGGTCGCGGACCGTTTCCCTTCGGATTGCTCACCGTCTCTCCGTCGCCTCCCAAACATGAATTATGATTCAGTATTCATGTATTGGGCAGATGACGCAAGGGGCTTGCCTGTCTGTGCCGGTCCGAGGTCTGATCTGGACGCGGGTGATGTGCTGGTCGGAAAGCCGGCGATTGCCTGCGTTCCCCGCGCGGTCGCCTCTCAGCTTGCCTGTCTCACGGGACCCGGGTCACCGGCCAACTTGAAGAACCGGAAGGCCAGGGCTGCCGGCAGCACGGCGGCAAACAGCAAGGCTCCCATGACGAGCGGACCGTAGGGACTGTCCGTCGCATCGAAGATCGACCCGGCAACCGGCGGTGCGGCGGTCATGATCGCGTAATAGACCGTGAAGAAAATCCCCATGCCGAAGGCCCGCTTTTGCGGGGGCAAGGCCTCGCCGGCCAGCGCCATGATGACCCCGGCGGGCGCCATGCCGAGCAGGCCGAACAGCAGGCTCGCCGGCAGGCCCGCGCCGGGTATGTTCAGCATGAGAAGCGATGCGACCGCCGCCGTCATGCAGATCGTCAGGATGGTTTGCCTGCGACCGAGCCGGTCGGCGACCTGCCCGCACAGCGCGCCCGAAATGATCATCAGCCAGCTGCCGACGCTGATGATGCCGGCTGCCGCGAGGGCCGGATACCCAAGCACTTCCAGCATTTTCGGCCCGAAGCTGAGGTAAACGACATAGCCGGCGTTGAAGAGGCCCCAGGCCGCGCCCGCACAGACGGTCAACTGCCAGTCGCGCGCCGAAAGGCGGGGTGCGGCGACGGGTTGCGTCCCGCGCGCATCGTTTGCCGGACGATACATCGTCAGGACGGCAAGTGCCGCAATGGCGCAATAGGCGGACGCCACCAGAAAGGGGATGCGCCAGCCGAAGGCCGCCGCGAGCCATGTATGGCCCACCTGCCCCATGGCGATCCCGAAAGGCCAGCTCATCACCAGAATGCTCATCGCGGTCGCGATCTCGCGGCCGTCGAACCAGTCCGCGACCATCTTGGTGAAATAGAGCGTCGCGAACAGGAACCCCGCCCCCGCAAGCAGACGGCCAAGCCCGATGACCCATTCGGTGGAGGCAACGCCGGACACCAGCCCGCCCGCGGCCAGCGCGCCAAGGCCAAGCGCGGACAGCGCCCTGTCGGGAAGATAACGGCCCATGAAGCCGGCCGGCATGGCAAGAAACAGTCCGGGCGCCATGAACAGGCCGATCAGCATCCCGATCCCGGCGTAATCCATCCCGAAGGCGACGACGAGGTCATCGCCGACGGAGGCCAGCGTCTGGAACTGGATGCCGAGCGCGATGCGCGCGAAAAACAGAAGTGCCAGGATCCGCCACCGCATCACGCCGCCCCCTTGGCCGTTTCGCAGGCTTCGACGGCCGCAGCCGCTGTCCGTACCCTGTCCATTGCCCCGCCGCCTGTTCCGGATTGACCCAAGCAGCAAATCTACAGATGCGGCAGGACGGCGGTATCCTGCATCTGCAGTAAATACGGGATCGGAAATGCAGTATTGCGCATCCTGCATTTGCAGGATTGCCGAGACGGGACGGGTCCGTCAGATTGGTCGGGATGGTTTGCCTGTGAGGAGACTGCCTCGTGTCGGCCGCAGACATCTTGAGCCCGCGCGAATATGAGATCGCCAGGGGGTACGCCGACGGGGAGACCTATCACGCGATCGCCGAACGGCTTTGCATCGCGCCATCCACGGTGCGCACGCATCTTGCGACCATCTACAGAAAGCTCGAGGTCTCCTCCAAGCTTGCGCTGCGCGACCGCCTGAACGGGGAGCCGCCGCAGGCGGGCGTGTGGACCGACTATGCAGCCGTCATTTCGGAGCTTGCCCTGTCGCTGGAAGAAGCCCGCGGCCGGGAACGGGTGATGTCGGAGGTGCTGCGGATCATCAACCGGTCGCGTGGCGATATTTCCGAGGTGATCCCAGCCATTCTCGGCTATGCGCTCGAGCTGTGCGATGCCGAATTCGGCATCCTGTTCGAATATCACGGCGGCACCCGCTTTTCCGCCAGCTTTTCGCGCGGCATTCCGGCCGCCTTTCGCGACTGGCTGGACACGCAAGGGGTCTTTGCGGTCGGCCCGCAGACCGGTCTTGGCCGCATGGCGGCGGCGCGGGAGACCATCAACATCTTCGATGTTCGACTGGAGGACACCTATCGCTCCGGGGATCCGCTCCGGCAGGCGACCGCGGGTCTCGGCGGGGCGCGCTCCTTCGTGGCGATCCCGATGCTCGCCGGCACCCGCCTCGTCGGTGCCTTCACCATCTACCGCCAGCAGGTGCGTCCCTTCGTGGCCGAGACCATGGTGCTGGCCCAGACCTTTGCCGACCAGAGCGCCATCGCCATCGAGAACGCACGCATGATCAGCGCCTTGCGCTCCGGGGCGATCGCCGGCACCGAGACCTGACGGCGGGGCGGCAAAACCGCGAATTTCCCGAAACATGAGCCTTTCGCGCAGGATTTTCGCATCACGGCGTTGACGCGGCTGCGGGCGCGACGCATATCTTAGGTCATGCGCCTCACTCAACAGACCAATTACGCGGTCCGCACCCTGATCTACTGTGCGGCAAACCCCGACAAGCCCAGCCGGGTCGCGGACATCGCGGCCAGCTTCGAGATGTCGGAAACGCATCTCTTCAAGATCCTCAAGGTTCTCGTCAGCAACGGCTTCGTGCGCACGCTTCGCGGACGCAACGGCGGGCTGATGCTGGCCCGTCCGGCGGAGGAGATCACCGTCGGCGCCGTGGTGCGCGCCGCCGAGGAGAGCTTCCTGCTGGCGGAGTGCTTCGAATCGGGCCGCAAGGACTGTCCGCTGATCACTTCCTGCGGCTTCAACGGCCTGCTGCATGAAGCGCTGGAAGCCTTCATGAACGTGCTTGACGCGCATACGATCGCGGAACTGGCCGAGGACCGGGGCGAGATCCGCTTCCTGCTGAACATCGACCCCGCCGTCGACGGCGCCGTGGCGCGGGTCTCCTGATCCGCCTGACGGATCGCGCCGCGCGTCGGATCGCCTGACCACGTCAGCAACGAAAAAGGCCGCCGGGGATGCCCCGACGGCCTGATTTTTTGCGCGATCAGTTGCGCTTACTGGATTTCCGAAACCACTTCGAAGCCGTCGCCGGAGACCTTGAACAGGGCATAGGTGCCCGGAACGTCGCCCTTGTCGTCGAAGTTGTGGTCGCCAGCCGCGCCCTTGTAGTCGATGGCGGTGCCGGCCGCGATCAGCTCCTTGGCCTTCGCCCATTCGCCGGCGCGGATCGGCTCGCCTTCGCCGTTGGAGATCTCGCGCAGCGCGGCCGAGACCTTGGCCTTGTCGCCGCCGGCCTTTTCGATGGCAAGCGCCAGCATGAAGGCCGCGTCGTAGGAGGTCGTGGCGAAGATCGCCGAGGGATCACCGCCGACGTCGGCAAACGCCTTGGAGAACATCTCGAGCGAATCCGACTTCTCGCCGACCGGAGCCGAGGAGAGGAAGGTGGTCAGGTTTTCCGCGCCGAGTTCCTTGATCGGGGCGTCGGACTTCATGCCGTCGCCGCCGACGAAGTTCTCGAAGAAGCCGTTTTCCAGCGCCTGTCGCAGCATGGTCAGGCCGGAGCCGTCGCCATAGTCGAAGATCACCAGCGTGTCGGCGCCGCCCGAGGCAAGCTCGGCCAGGTTCGACCGGTAGGAGGCCTTCTCGCCCTCATGCGCGGCGAAGCCGGCGATCTCGCCGCCATTGCCCTCGAACTCCGAGCGGAACGCTTCGGCAAGGCCCTTGCCGTAGTCGTTGTTGAGATAGGCGACGGCGACCTTCGCGGTTCCGCGCAGGAGCAGCGTGCGGGCAAGCGCGCGGCCCTGGAAGTCATCGGAGGGCACGGTGCGGAACACGGTGTCATTGTCGTTGAGGCCGGAGATTTCCGGCGAGGTGCCGGACGGCGTGATCACGGTGACGCCGGCGGGAATGGTGACGGAATTGGTTGCCGCAAGCACCGCGCCCGAGCAATGCGGGCCGACGATGCCGATCACGTTCTCGATGTTGACCGCCTTGGTGGCCGCATCCGTGCCGTTCTGCGGGTTGCAGGCGCTGTCGCCGACGACCGCGACCAGCTGCTCGCCATCGAGGATGCCGCCGTTGTCGTTCACCTGCTGCACGGCAAGACGGGCGCTGTCGATCATCGCCGGCGCCATCGCCGCGATCGGGCCGGACACGCCGCCGAGCAGACCGATCTTCACGTCGGCCTGGGCCGGCGCAGCCATCGCCGTCGCGCCAAGCAGCGTCGCGGCCAGGGCGGTACGGAACTTGTTCATCACTCACCTCCACTTATGATTCACGCTGCGGTGTGAGACCGCGCGTCTTGTCGGGATCCGTCTTTCCGGTCCCGTCTGAGGAGACAGTCTCAACCGAAACGTGCCGTCCCCACAAGCTTCATTTCGACTTTTCAGACACCTCTTCGCGTGTCCCCTGAGGCTCCGGCAAAAGCCCCTCCGGACGGAAGCGCAGCACCAGCTGAAGCATCAGCCCGATCAGGAAGACTCGCATGTATTTCGCCTTCACCGCATATTCATGCGGAAGCTGGTCGGTGACGATCTCCGACATCGACCAGATGATCCAGACGACGGCCACGCCCAGGATCGCTCCGCGATTGTTGCCCGACCCACCGAGGATCAGCATGATCCAAACGAGGAAGGTCGCGATCATCGGATCGATCGCCTCCGGCGTGATCGTGCGGTTGAAATGCGCGAAGAGCGCGCCGCCCAGCCCCATCAGCGCGGAGCCGAAGATGAAGGCCTCCAGCCGGCGGAACGGCACGTCCTTGCCCATCGCCCGGGCGGCGTCCTCATTGTCGCGGATGGCGCGCATCATCCGGCCCCAGGGCGCGGCGATCTGGCGCTCGACCATCAGATAGGCGACGAGCAGCACGCCGGCGACGATGGCCAGATAGGCGAGCTGCGAATAGACGTAAGGAAGGTCGCCGAAGGGCCGCGGAATATCGGTGATGCCACGCGCGGAGTTGGTCAGCCAGTCCTCCGACTTGATCACCAGGCGGATGATTTCGGCAACGCCGATGGTGGCGATGGCCAGATAGTCGGAGCGAAAGCGCAGGCAGATCTTTCCGATCGGCCAGGCGATCAGCGCCGCAGCCAGCATCGCGCCGATCCAGCCGACGGGGACCGGCAGGTCGAAGCCGCCAAGGCGCCCCTCGACGGCGGGCGAGGTCAGGATCGCGGAGGTATAGGCGCCGACGGCGAAGAAGCCGGCGATGCCCGCGTTGAAGAGGCCGGTGAAGCCCCACTGGATGTTCAGCCCCAGCGACAGCAGCGCATAGATGCAGATGAAGATCGCCATGAAGACGGCATAATTGGCAAGACCGATCCATTCCATGTCAGCCGTCCCCCCTAAAGAACCTTGCCCTTGAGCAGCCCGGTCGGGCGCACAAGCAGCATGAGCAGCAGGATCGCGAAGGCGGTCGCGGCCTTGTATTCGGTCGGCAGGAACAGCGTCGACATTTCCTCCGCGATGCCGACGATCAGCCCGCCGAGAACCGCGCCCTCGACGCGTCCGACACCGCCGAGGATGGCGGCGGCGAACATCGGCAGCAGCATGGTCCAGCCCATCATCGCCTTGAGCTCGTAGTTGAGGCCGAGGAACACGCCGGCCGCGGCGCACAAGCCGCCGACGATGATCCAGGTCAGCATGACGACCTTCTTGTTGTCGACGCCCGACAGCAGCGCGAGATCCGGATTGTCGGACATCGCCCGCATCGCCTTGCCCCACTTGCTTTGCTGCAGAAAGACATGCAGCGCCAGCACCAGGCCGATCATGGCGAGGATGGTGATCAGTTCCCGGTCGCGGATGCGGATGCCGAACCACACGTCCGGACGCACGATGCCTCGAGTGTAGGTCTCCGAATCGACGCCCCAGACGACCTGCACCACGGCGCGCACCATCAGCGCCACGCCGAGCGAGGCCATCACGGTGACGATCTTCGGCCGTTCGCGCAGATAGGCGTAAAAGGCCTTGTCGATCATCACGGCGGCGGCGGCCGTCAGCACCATGGCGACGGGAAGCGCGACATAGGGCGAGACGCCGCCGAGCGTCACTGCGCCCAGCGCCAGGAAGGCGCCCAGCGTCGCAAGGTCGCCGTGAGCCAGATGCGCGTAGCGCAGGATGGCGAAGACCAGCGTGATGCCGACCGCGCCCAGCGCATAGATCGAGCCGATGACGATGCCCGGCACCAGATAGAAGTTGATGATTTCCAGCGCGTCCATCGCACTCACCCTCCGAGGAACATGTCTGCGACGTCGCGGTCGGCGAGAAGGTCGGCGCCGGTGCCTTCGTGGCGGTTGGCGCCGGAGGCGAGCACGTAGCCGCGGTCGGCGAAGGCCAAGGCCTGCTTGGCGTGCTGCTCGACCAGGACAATGGTGACGCCGGTGTCGCGCACGTCCCGGCAGATCTGGAAGATCTGCTCCATGTAGCGCGGCGACAGGCCCGCCGTCGGCTCGTCGAGAAGCAGGAGCTTCGGCTCCAGCATCAGCGCGCGGCCCATGGCCACCATCTGGCGCTGCCCGCCGGAGAGATTGCCGGCCAGCGCCTTTCGGCGTTCCTTAAGGTCGGGAAACAGCGTGTAGACCCGGTCATAGGCGGCAGAGAGATCGCCGGAGCGCAGGAAGGCGCCCATCTCCAGGTTTTCATGCACCGTCATCTCGCGAAAGACGTTGCTCACCTGCGGCACATAGCACACGCCCGCCTCGACGATGCGGTTCGGCTCCCAGCCGGTGATATCCGTGCCATCGACGGTGATCGAGCCGCCGCGCACCTTGAGAAGGCCGAAGATCGCCTTCATCGCCGTCGACTTGCCGGCGCCGTTGGGGCCGACGATTACCACGATCTCGGCCTTTGCAGCGGTCATCGACACGCCTTGCAGGACATTGGCGTCGCCATAGCCGCCAACCAGGTCCCGCATCACGAGAATGTCGCTCATGCAGCGTCTCCGACCGTTTCGCCCAGATAGGCTTCCAGCACCCTCGGGTCCGAGCGCACCGTCGCGAAGTCGCCCTGGATCAGCACCCGCCCTTCCGCCATGCAGATCACCGGGTCGCAGAGCTTCTCGATCATTTCCATGTCGTGCTCGATCAGGATGAAGGTGTAGCCGCGCTCCTTGTTGAGGATCGCGATCTTTTCCTCAAGCTTGCGCAGGAGCGTGCGGTTGACGCCGGCGGCCGGCTCGTCGAGGAGCACGAGGCGAGCATCGGTCATCATCGTGCGGCCGAGCTCGAGCAGCTTCTTCTGGCCGCCGGACAGATTGCCGGCGCGTTCGTTGGCAAGGTGGGAGAGTTCCAGGAATTCCAGCGCTTCCTCGGCGCGGGCGCGCACCTTCGCCTCGGTCTCGCGCACCCGGCCATAGCTGACCCAGTTGGCGATGAGGCTCTCGCCCGCTTGCGCCGGCGGCACCATCATCAGGTTTTCCAGCGCGGTCAGGCGGTGAAACTCGTGAGGGATCTGGAACGTGCGCACCAGACCGCGGTGGAACCGCTTGTCGGTGGACAGCTTGGTGATGGTCTTGCCCAGATAGCGGATCGTCCCCTCGCTCGGGGGAAACGCACCGGCAATGAGGTTGAACAATGTGGTCTTGCCGGCCCCGTTGGGTCCGATCAGGCCGGTGATCGATCCCTCATGCACCTCAAAGGAGCAATGATCGACCGCGCGAAACCCGCCATAGTCCATGACCAGGCGGTCCACCTCCAGCATAAGCTCTCCCAAGCCCCTCGCCTCCCTCGTGTATTCCGGCGGTCTGTTCGCCTGCCGCCTTGCCCTATCCCGCTTGCGCCTCTTCTTCAGAGAGGTCGCAAGACCGCGCGCACCGGCGCCGCATCCAGTCCTTCTAACTTCAATGGCGGCGCGATCAACTCATAATCCCCAAAATCCGCCATGTGGAGCGCCAGATTTTCCAGAATCCGCATATCGTGCCGCCGCACCGCCATATGGGCAGGCAACGCCTTGGAGGTTTCCGGGTCGACCGACGGCACATCGACGCCGATCAGCCGCACGCCGCGCGCGGCCAGCAGCTCCACCGTCTCCGGCGCCAGCGCGCGAAAGCCCGACGGCCAGCGTTTCGGATCGAGCGTATCCGCGAGCCGCAGCAGCACGCGCGGCGGCACATCGTCGAGCCGGTCGGCAATCTCCTCCGGCAGGCAGAGCGCCCCCGCCCCACGCGCATCGATCAGCCGGGCCGGGCCGATGAAATCCTCAAGCGGCAGCGAGGCGATGTCGGCACCGTTCGCGTCGTAATGCAGCGGCGCGTCGGCATGGGCACCGCAGTGGGTGGAGAGCGAGACGCTCGTCACGTTCACCGGACAATCGGCCGAGATCGCGAAGGTCTGCTCGACCTTGTAGGGCGCATCGCCTGGAAAGACGGCGGCACCGGGGGCCAGCGGCGGCGTGATGTCGATCAGTCGGGACACGGTGTCTCCTCAGGTTCAGGGCGGCGCGCTTTACCGCCCGGACGCTGTCACAGATCGGCGCGGATGTCCCACAGCTCGGGAAAGAGCACGACATCGAGCATCCGGCGCAGGTAGTTGACGCCCGAGGTGCCGCCGGTGCCGCGCTTGAAGCCGATCACCCGTTCCACCGTGGTCACGTGGTTGAAGCGCCAGCGGCGGAAGTAGTCCTCGAAGTCGACCAGCTTTTCGGCGAGCTCGTAGAGCGGCCAGTGCTTGCGCGGATCGCGGTAGACCGCCATCCAGGCGGCATGGACGCTGGCATTGCGGACGTAGGGCTCGCTCGGATCGCGGGCGAGCAGTTCGGCATCGATCTCGAAGCCGGAGCGCGCCAGCAGGCGGATCGCCTCGTCGTAGATGCTGGTCTCAAGACGCAGCTGGTTGAGCCAGTGGTGGATGCGCGGCACATGCGCATGCGGGCGCAGCATTGCGGCGTTCTTGTTGCCGGCGAGGAACTCGATCGCCCGGTACTGATGCGACTGGAAGCCCGACGACTGGCCCAGATCCTCGCGAAACTCGGTGTACTCAGACGGCGTCATCGTGCGCAGCACCTGCCAGGCGCCGGTCAGCTGCTCGAAGATGCGCGACACGCGCGTCAGCATCTTGAACGCCGGCGGCAGGTCGTCGGAGGCGATCTGCCGTTTCGCCGCGACAAGCTCGTGGATCGCCAGCTTCATCCACAGTTCCGACGTCTGGTGCTGGATGATGAACAGCATCTCGTCATGGGCGTCGGACAGCGGGTTCTGCGACGTCAGCACCCGGTTGAGGCACAGGTAGTCGCCATAGGACATGCGTCCGTCGAATTCCATCTCCGCCCCGTCCGTCTCCGGATCGAAGGGCGTCAGCAGCTTGTCGCGCGGCTTGGGTGTATCGCTCATGTCACCTTGGCCCTCTTGTGGAACTCGGGCTTGTCCCAGCCGCGCGTCTTGACGATGTCCTCGAGGATGTCGCAGGCGGCGAGCACGTCGGCATGGGACAGATAGAGCGGGGTAAACCCGAAGCGCACGACGTCGGGCGCGCGGAAGTCGCCGATCACGCCGCGCGCGATCAGCGCCTGCATCAAGGCGTAGCCGTGCTCGAAGCGGAAGGAGACCTGGCTGCCGCGCGCATGCGGGTCGCGCGGGCTGGCAATCTCCAGTTCCGGGCAGCGGCGCTCGATCTCGGCGCGGAACAATTCGCTCAGGCTGATCGACTTGGCGCGCAGCATCTCCATGTCGACATCGGCGAAGACGTCGAGTGCCTTGTCGAGGGCGGAGAGCGAGATCACCGGCGGCGTGCCGACCCGCATGCGGCCGATGCCGGTGTCGGCGCGGAAGTCGAGATCGAAGGCAAAGGGCGCCTCGTGCCCCATCCAGCCGGTGAGCGGCGGCGTAACCTTGTCCTGCAGGCCGGCCGCGACGTAGAGAAACGCCGGCGCGCCGGGGCCGCCGTTCAGATACTTGTAGCCACAGCCGACGGCGAAGTCGGCACCGGCGGCGTCGAGTTTCACCGGCAGGGCGCCGGCGGAATGGGCCAGATCCCAGACGGTGAGCGCGCCGACGTCATGGGCGCGCTTGGTCAGCGCCGCCATGTCGTGCAGGCGGCCGGTCTTGTAGTCGACCTCGGTCAGCATGACGACGGCGACGGTCTCGTCGATCGCCGCCTCGACGGCTTCCGGGTCGACGATCTTCAGTTCATGGCCGCGGCCCAGAAGGTCGCGCAGGCCCTGCGCCATGTAGAGATCGGTCGGAAAGTTGCCGTTGTCGGAGAGAATGACCTTGCGGTCCGGGCGAAGCGCAAGGGCGGCGGCCAGAACCTTGAAGACATTGACGGAGGTGTTGTCGCAGGCCGTCACCGTCCCGGGCGCGGCGCCGACAATCGGGGCGATCTTGTCGCCGACGCGCTGCGGCAGGTCGATCCAGTCGTGATCGTTCCAGGCGCGGATCAGGCTCGTGCCCCACTGCTGCGTGACGACCTCCTGCACATGGGCCGGCACGGCGGCCGGCAGCACGCCGAGGGAGTTTCCGTCGAGATACAGCACGCCGTCTGGAATGGAGAAAAGATCGCGCTTCGCGGCGAGAGGATCGGTTTCATCGAGACGGCGCGCGTCGGCGCCCTGGGTCGTGAGCATGTCGGTCGTCCTGGCACTCGCTGGCGCCGCCTGCGCGGCGCTTCCCGCCGGAACGCGCCCTGACGGTGGCGCATCGGCGGTGGATGAAGTGACATCACCCTAGCAAGCGGGATGACCGAGCTCAATATATTATATATAATTTCTGGTATTATATTTTTGCTACAGGTTGGCGGACGCGTGCCTTGGCGCGCGCCGCACCTGACAGACCCAAGGCTTCCAGACCTGCAAGGGACAGGCCGAGATGGCAAAGACGGACGAGGCTTTCGAACGGCTCAAGGCCGATATTCTCAACGCCGCGCTGCTTGCCGGCACGCCGCTGGTCATCGCCACGCTGACCGAACGCTACGGCCTCGGCTGGACGCCGCTGCGCGAGGCGCTGTCGCGGCTGGAGGCGGAA